>NZ_JAPZSR010000247.1:0-64702 GCF_027531875.1 Microcystis sp. LE19-84.1B
TGAAATGGGGCGAAAGTCTGTGGACTCTGTGTAAGACAGTACATGGTTTTTTAACTGTGGTATGCGACGGTGGTGGAAGCAGAAACTTAAATCGTGAGGTTTAGGAATCGCCGCACTTTTAGGGCGGCGAGGATGTCAACATCACAACTAAGGCAACAGCACCTGCGGGGGGATGCAACGTTCCGGTAAGTTGCGTAATGCCTATCGTTAGCGATACTGCCATGCCAATGACTAGAGGTGAAGCTCCGAAAAAATGCAGAAGTGTTAGACTGACAAGCGCCCCTAAGACATTCCCGCCGATGACATTACGCGGCTGCGCCAATGGGCTATCGGGAGCGCCGAAAATCAAAACACTGGTGGCACCAAACGGAGCCATCAGCAAGGGCGAATTCGTTTCCATCGTCAGGTAAGCACAAATCGAGATTGCCAGAAAACTGCCGAACCAACTCCAAAAAACGTGTCGATGATGAGGCTTCTCGACTGGACAGGCTAAAGAGCAGGAGCGCCATCGGTGGAAGATTTTGAACCAATAGTTTTCCCACATCGATCGAATCTTTTTGTAGGAGAGCATAAAATGGTAATAATTGTTACTGAAGTTAGAATATCATGACTTCCTCAAGAAACTTTGAAAAAGTATTCAAATTTACAGATTTTTTGATTATGATGTTCATTCAGAGGCATCTATAGCAGTAAAGATTAGGTTCCAAGCTTTTTGATTCCTTGCAAAGCCTGGAGGCTCTCTTATTCTTTGTGTGGTCAGTTTAACTTATATAGTAGTGATCGATCTTTGTGTCCTCTGTGTCTGGAGTGGTTCCTTCCACTCACTCACCCGCAAGACTGTATCTTAGAATACATTTTACCCACCAAGCCTGGGAGAGCCGGCATTCTTTTATGAACCCTCCACCACTACCAGAGCAGCGATAATACTAATGTAACAAGTAGATGATCTATCCCCAATTAAGTGCTAATCTGACAGAGGATATTAGATTACCTAGACTTATCAACTTCAATGAATGAGTAAGGTGCGTTCCCCAAAATCGATCGGTGGAGTGGTAGAACTGACCTTAGGGAACGCACCCTACGGCGATAGCGATCGCAATCAGCCGACCAGTTTGCGGCGTTCCAGTGCAGCGACTTGTTAGGCTGCGGCACCTCGGAACGAGCATTTGCTAGAACCCCTTTTGCTTTCATAGTAGTTTGAGCCTTGACATTTGTAACCTTCCACATTACAGTAGAGTTGTAACCTACAAAGTTACAAAAAATATATTTATGTATAAGATTAAACTGTCATTAAACTTTTATAGACGAAGATTTAATATGAAATATAGGAGAAATCCATTGAATGATACAAACTTTTAGAAATAAGGCATTAGAAAGATTATTAAAAGAAGGTAATGCAAAAGGTGTACCCAAAGATTTAGAAAAAAGAATAAGGAGAAGACTGGAAGTGATAGATTCTGCAACAGCTATAGATGACCTTAAAATACCGGGTTATGATTTACACCAGCTTAAAGGGGATAGAAGAGAAACTTGGTCAATAAAGGTATCAGGTAACTGGCGTATTACTTTCACATTTATCAATAATGATGCCTAGGATTTAAACCTTGAAGATTATCACTGACTATAACGAAAAACAAAGAGTTTTGATTCAAGCAGGAAAATAATTTATGAAAGACTTACAAGATATTATTAATGGGAGGCAAATAAGACCAGTACATCCTGGAGAGGTCATTTCAGATGTGCTTGAAGATATTGAAATGACTCAAACAACCTTTGCTGAGTTTCTCGGTGTGTCTCGGCGCACTGTTAATGAAATTATTCAAGGTCGAAGACCAATCACGGTAGATATGGCAATTCGTATTGGGCAAACCTTAGGGAATGGTCCTCAACTTTGGCTCAACCTTCAGCAAAAAGTTGACATCTGGGATGCGATACAAAAGCATAAGGAAGAATATAAAAAATTGCCAACGATAGCATAACGGGATACATCTATCCTGGCTTGTTAGCTAAGTTTAAATTATGATATGAACTCTTACCTGTCGAGATAAGAGTTCATATAGCATTCTGCTGAAAATTTGACAGATAAACTTAAAATACTATCTCACCAAAAATTTAAGCAGCCTAACTAGATATTATCGAGAAAATTTCCATATATCACGCTAAATAAGCATTTTTTCCAGAATCTTTCCCTATATTACTCTCAAATAGAGCGATCGCAAAAAACTTTCCCAATAACACGACAATAAGTCTGTTATGCCGATTGGGGATGGGGAAGTGGGGAGCAGGGGAAATTCAACTAAAACCCTAAAACCCAATACCCAACCGCCAAAACCTAAACCTCAACAGTCAAACCCTAACAGCTAACGCACCGATCGAGCGCTCAATCATTATTATAGAGACAGTAACAAATATTTATGAAACTTCATGCTTATTAATCGCCTTGGCATCGATCGCGGGAAAAAATTCCTTAAAGAGAGTATCTTGTTCGGAAATGACCCCAATCCCGAATTAATTGGCATTTTAGGGGTTTATTTCGTGCAGGGCATTCTCGGACTCTCCCGATTAGCGGTTAGCTTCTTTTTAAAAGACGATTTGGCCTTGAGTCCCTCTCAGATGGGGGCATTAATCGGAGTGGCGGCGATTCCTTGGGTGATTAAACCAGCTTTTGGCTTTCTTTCGGATGGTTTGCCTATTTTCGGCTATCGTCGTCGGCCCTACCTAATTTTATCGGGAATTATCGGGGTTTTAGCTTGGTTGGCCCTAGCCACTGTGGTGGAGAATGCTTGGCAAGCGATGGCCGCGATCCTGCTTGGTTCCCTTTCTGTCACCATTAGTGATGTCATCGTCGATTCTTTGGTAGTAGAAAGAGCGCGCAGAGAGTCCTTAACCCAATCTGGTTCTCTACAGTCCTTAACTTGGGGAATATCGGCCCTAGGCGGCTTAATTACGGCTTATCTGGGGGGTTGGTTACTGGCACACCTCGGTACTCGTCCTGTCTTCGCTCTCACCGCTATTTTTCCCCTGATTGCCTCAGCTATGGCGTTTTTAATTACAGAGGAAAAAGTCAAGAATAACAATGATAAATCACAATCCACGCCGAAAGTCAAGGAGCAAATCGGGCAATTATGGTCAGCAATTAGACAAAAATCAATTTTATTACCCACTGCCTTTATTTTTCTCTGGCAGGCTACTCCTAGCGCCGATTCTGCCTTTTTTTACTTCACCACCAACGAGTTAGGATTTGAACCGGAATTTTTAGGACGAGTGCGCTTAGTCACCAGTTTAGCCTCGATCCTGGGTATCTGGGTATATCAACGGTTTTTAAAAGCGATTTCCTTTCGTTTAATTTTGGGTTGGAGTACGGTGATTTCCGCGCTTTTAGGGATGACTACCCTACTCTTAGTTACCCATACTAATCGAGCGCTCGGTATTGACGATCATTGGTTTAGTTTGGGGGATAGTCTCATCCTCACCGTCATGGGACAAATTGCCTTTTTACCCGTCTTAATTTTATCAGCGCGTCTTTGTCCTGTGGGCATTGAAGCATCTCTATTCGCTTTATTAATGTCTATCTGGAATATGTCGGGATTAGTTTCCCAAGAAATCGGCGCTTTATTAACCCATTGGTTGGGAGTCACCGAAACTAATTTTGATAACCTTTGGTTATTGGTGGTGATTACTAATCTCTCTACTCTCCTACCTTTACCCCTAATTAAATGGCTACCTTCTACGGATCCGCAATCTCAGGAAGTCAAGAAAACTTTTCCCCCCGCAGAAGTCTTTGAACATCATGTTACTGGTTCTTTAGCTGAACCGGGTTTTATTCCCGAACTTGTCCCCGAATTAATCGAGACAAGAGATTGACAGTCCAGAAAAGGGGTTTCTTTGAGAGAAAACGGGTTTCTTTGAGAAACCCGTTTTCTAGCTGCGCGACTACAAAATCCATATTTAACTCCATTCAAGTTTAATTTCTTCGACACTACGCATCAAGGCAGGAATCCGCACTTGGGTTGTCTTAATCACTGTTCCAATCCTCGAACATCTGCCCGACGCTACTATAACGCTTAAGACGCTCAGGATGTTTTTCTACTTCTTCAATGGCGGCGAGCGTTTCTGTATTAGGAATTTGAACATCAAAGGGAAAACCTTGATGAAAATCGACATCAGATAAGGCTGGATGCTGGATTTTTTGTAGCAGAAGCTGTTGTTCTTCGTCAGTTAAGGAAAGGATAATTTGAGTAAGAGAATCAATTAGTTTAGTATTGATTGCAGCAGCTTGACTCATGATTAAACAAATGATTGGGAGTTAATTAATTATCTTAATCTAGTCTAGCGCGAGTTAGCAATCCCTAGCGATCGCCCTAAGTCCAGAAAACGGGTTTCTCAAAGAAATCAGTTTTCTTCCGTTTTCTTCTCAAAGAAACCCGTTTTCTCAGTCCAAATGGCGCTTAAGGGACTGGCGTAGAAATAATATCCCAGCCAGAAAATCGCTCCGTAGAAAAACCAGACTAGCCAGATGGCATATTATCAAAGCGCAAGTCCCTTAGCTGCGGAGGCGCTCGAAGGCTCTCCCCCTACTTAGAGTGATCAGCAAACCTGATCGATCGGAGGGCGCAAGCATTGCGCCCCTACAGTAACGGATTTTGTCCACAATGTAGGGGCGAACTGCGTTCGCCCAAAAGGTACATTATCAAAGCGCAAGTCCCTTATGTATTACAGAAAACGGGTTTCTCAAAGAAACCCGTTTTCTTCAGTTTTCTCAGTTCCAATGGCGCTTAAGTGCCGCTCCCGCCCCCAGTAAACCTAAGGCCAGCAAACCTAAGCCAGAACTTGATTCAGGAACAGAAACGGGAGCAAGAGGGGTCCCCTCCAAATTCAGCGTCCAACTGCCAAGACTGCCAGTATCACCACTAGCATTATCGGAAATGGTCAGCCGCCAGTCGCCGGCGGTCTGGGATCCACTCAAGGAAGTCAGTATGGGAACAAGGGTGCCACTGTTCGCACCGGTGGGGAAGTAGTTACCAGAGGGGATGTCACCGGTATTAGGCAGTCCAGCCGCTATGGACCAGATGTTGCCGGCAAAGGCATCATTGAAGCTGTAGGTACCGTTGAAGTTGCTGGAGTCACCGAGCCCACTGCTAACCAGACCAATCCGGTTGAACAGAGTGACTGTCGTGTTGGTTGGGACGTAGGTGAGATTGGCGATCAAATCACCTACCCAGGTGTGGGTTAGGCTATTGAGGGTGACGGTGATGTCGGTGATCAGGAAGTTGGAACCGGTGGGAACGGTAATAGTGCTGGAAGCACCTGTGGCGTTGTCCTCAGGGATGCTGAAACCAGTACCAGTTCCGGTAAAGCTGACGGCGCTGGCGGGGAGGGCGGCCAGTACAGCGATCGCGCTAACTGTGCCAGCGAAGACAGCACCAGAGAGAGACAGAGATTTGAAGGTAGTTGTAGAATTCATGAACAATTTTGGGCAAATTCCACCAGGATTCTACCCCCCCCCGATTTTGTCAAATATCACTTTTTTATCGATTCTATAGATTTTTATCTATGTAAGTCTAGAAAACGGGTTTTTTAAAGAAACCCGTTTTCTCAGTGCGATCGCTTGGGGAAGATCGGGTTTGGGATGTTTGTAATATTTGATACAAATCTCCCGATTATCTGTTCTTAAGATTAAGGCTGGTGTTGCTAATTGATCGGGAAAGAGGCCGGCGCAAGCAGATAAAAACCGCAGAGAAGCTTGTGCCGTGGGATCAAAATTATTAAGCGGAGAATAGCCTCTGACCGGAATTCAACATCAAAGTTAGTAGGAAACTTGTCATCGCCTAAATAAAGTAACCCTTTATCCACGACACAGCAAAATAGGAAAAATACTTATGAGTTATGGAACGCGTGTTCAAGCTATCTCTCAAGTCACAGACCGTAAACCCCTACCGAGCAAAATTCCTCAACGTTTAGAGGCCCTCTGGGCAACCGATGTCTTTACCCTGAGCAAAATGCAGGCCAGTCTCCCGAAAGACGTATTCAAATCGGTCAAAAACACGATTTTAACCGGGGGAAAATTAGACGTTTCCATCGCCAGTGCGGTGGCGGCAGCGATGAAAGATTGGGCCACGTCCAAAGGGGCGCTGTACTATGCCCACGTCTTCTATCCGATGACCAACGCCACCGCCGAAAAACACGATGGTTTTATCTCCGTGCAGAGCGATGGTTCAGTGATCACAGAATTTACGGGCAAAGTCTTAGTACAGGGGGAACCGGACGGCTCCTCCTTTCCTAACGGCGGCCTTCGCTCCACCTTTGAAGCACGGGGTTACACTGCTTGGGATGTCACCAGTCCCGCCTACGTCATGGAGACGGATAATGGTGTAACCCTGTGTATCCCGACGGTTTTCATCTCTTGGACAGGAGAGGCCCTCGACAAAAAAACGCCGCTTTTACGCTCGATTTCATCGATGAGTAAAGCCGCCACCAGGGTGCTGAGGCTCTTAGGACATACGGAAGTCGCCCCCGTTAACTCCAGCTGCGGTGCTGAACAGGAATATTTCCTCGTAGATGCTCATTTTGCCCATAGTCGCCCCGATTTACTGCTCACCGGTCGCACCCTATTTGGTAAACCCGCCGCCAAAGGTCAACAGTTCGACGATCATTATTTTGGTGCGATTCCCGAACGGGTTCAGGTGTTTATGCAGGAAGTGGAGGAAAGAATGTATCGCCTCGGCATTCCGGCCAAAACCCGCCATAATGAAGTCGCTCCCGGACAGTTCGAGATTGCCCCCTTTTTCGAGGCTGCTAACGTGGCCAGTGACCATCAGCAGTTAATTATGACTTTGCTGAAAAGTACGGCTAAAAAACACGGTTTTGTTTGCCTACTGCACGAAAAACCCTTTGCGGGAATTAATGGTTCGGGAAAACACGTTAACTGGTCCGTCGGCAACGCTACCCAGGGTAATCTGTTGGATCCGGGCGATACTCCCCACGCGAATATGCAGTTTTTGTTATTCTGTGGGGCGGTGATTCGTGGTGTTCACAAGTACGGGGCGCTTTTACGCGCAGTGGTGGCTACTGCCAGCAATGATCACCGTTTAGGGGCAAATGAAGCTCCTCCCGCGATTATTTCCGTATATTTGGGCAGTCAGTTAGAAAAGGTATTCGACCAAATTAGCCAAGGACAAATTGAGGGTTCTGATGCCCCAGGGTTGATGGATCTCGGTGTCGATACTCTGCCGGTATTCCCCAAGGATCCCGGCGATCGCAATCGTACCTCGCCTTTTGCTTTTACGGGCAATCGCTTTGAATTCCGGGCTGTGGGTTCTAATCAGTCAGTTTCTGGGCCGCTGGTGGCGATGAACACGATTCTAGCCGATTCCCTGACTTGGGTGGCGGATAACCTAGAAAGCCGGATGAAAGCTGGGGAAGACCTCAATACTGCCGCCCAGGGTGTTCTTAAGGAGATCATGGACAAACACAGAAATGTGATCTTCGGAGGTAACGGATATTCCCAAGAATGGCACAAAATGGCGGTAGAAGAGCGCGGTTTGGCTAATCTCCGCACCACTGCCGATGCTTTACCCGTGCTGAGGGCCGATTATATCGAAGAACTGTTTACCCGCATGGGTGTGCTTACCCCCGTTGAACTGGAAAGTCGTTTTGATGTCTATGCGGAACAGTATTTGCTGGCCATCGAGGTGGAAGCGAAACTGGTGGTAAGTATGGCTAAAACGATTATTTATCCCGCTGCCGTTCGCTACTTGTCGGAATTGTCCTCGGCGATCGCTAATGCGGCGGCGATCGGCATCGAGATAGATAAGGAAAGCGCCCAAACCGTCTCGAATCTAATTAAATTACTGATGGATGGCGTTAGCAAACTGAGTGCGGCCATGGCTAAACACGATTTTGACTCGATCGAGGAACATATGCAGTATTCCGCTCAAACAATCCGTCCCTTGATGGATAAGGTGCGCGAATATGCTGACACACTGGAAGGGGAAGTGGCCGACAATTTCTGGCCCCTACCTACCTATCAAGAAATGTTGTTTGTTAAATAACAAGACGGCAAGGAGGGGGTGAATAAATGTTCGGCACCCCCTTCTTTTTATCTCTGGTAGTTTTAAGTTATGTTAAGAAAAGTAAATATAAACTTAAAACTACCATGGTATTAACTCCGACAATTGGCGAAAAATCCTATAATCGTCAGGATTGGCAAAAAGGCTATCAATCCCAACCTAACGAGTACGATTACGAGGTGGAAGACATCGAGGGGCAAATTCCCGCCGATTTACAGGGTACAGTCTTTAAAAATGGCCCCGGTTTACTCGATATCGCTGGCACTGCGATCGCTCATCCCTTCGATGGGGATGGTATGATCAGCGCGATTAGCTTCAATCATGGCCGCGTACATTATCGTAATCGTTTTGTGAAAACCCAGGGTTATCTCCAGGAACAGAAAGCGGGAAAACCCCTTTATCGCGGTGTTTTCGGCACAAAAAAACCGGGGGGAATTTTCGGCAATGCTTTTGATTTGCGTCTGAAAAATATTGCTAATACTAATGTTATCTACTGGGGTAATAAATTACTGGCACTTTGGGAAGCGGCCGAACCCCATCGTCTCGATGCTAAAACTCTTGATACTATTGGTTTAGACTATCTCGATGGTATCTTGGAAAAAGGCGATGCTTTTGCCGCTCATCCTCGCATCGATCCCGCTTGTATTTTCGATAATCATCAACCTTGTTTGGTAAATTTTGCCATCAAAACGGGTTTATCGAGTGCCATTACTCTCTACGAAATTAGTCCCACGGGTAAGTTATTACGTCGTCATACCCACAGTATCCCCGGCTTTTGTTTTATCCACGATTTTGTTATTACTCCCCACTACGCTATCTTTTTCCAAAACCCGGTTGGTTATAATCCTTTCCCCTTTCTTTTTGGGTTAAAAGGTGCGGGAGAATGCGTTATTAATCAACCGGACAAGTTAACTAAGATTATTATTATCCCCCGGGATCCTAACAAAGGAGAAGTGAAAGTTTTAGAAACTCCATCGGGTTTTGTCTTCCATCATAGCAATGCTTTTGAACAAGAGGAGAAAATTTATATCGATTCTATTTGTTATCAATCCTTACCACAACTGGATTCAAATAGCAATTTTCAATCGGTAGATTTTGATAGTTTAGCTCCCGGACATCTGTGGCGATTTACACTAAATTTATCAGAAAATACCGTTACAAGAGAATGTATTCTAGAGCATTGTTGTGAGTTTCCCAGCATTAATCCTGCAAAAGTTGGTCGAGATTACCGTTATTTATACATCGCTGCCACTCATCATGCCACTGGTAATGCTCCTTTGCAAGCAATCTTAAAACTGGACTTATTAACGGGAGAAAAACAGTTACATTCTTTTGCTCCCCAGGGATTTGCGGGTGAACCAATTTTTGTGCCTAAACCCGATGGAATTGCTGAGGATGATGGTTGGTTATTGGTAGTCACCTACGATGCGGCTAATCATCGATCGAATGTGGTAATCTTAGATGCTAAAGATATCACTAATTCCCTAGCAGTTATCCATCTTAAACATCATATTCCCCACGGGTTACACGGTAGTTGGACTAGACAATGTTTTTAAGTTAATTCTGTGGGGGTGGATTGAAAACCCACCTTGACTAAACTTTACTCTTGAGAGCCTTCTTGTAATAGCCAAAAACCAGCGAAGGATTGCGATTCAGGGTTAGATTGAACGGCTAAAAAATGCAGATTATTGGCTTTTTGTTTAGCTTCTTCAAAGTTTTTGGCTTCGTTTAAAGTCTTGGCATTAGTGACGTTGACGAGAATCCAGCTATCACTAGCACCCGTTTCTAAACGTAGCACGGGACGGGAACCAGTTTCTAACTTTAAATAGGCCATTTCTAACCCTGACATCCAACCAGCTAGGGGTAAAGCGCGGGGGGAAAAAATAACTAAACCGGGGATTTTTAGATTCTCATCTAATCCCATCCCTAGTATAGGCAAATTTTCTCCGAAGCTAATATCCCAATCTTTTATATCATGAAAAGAAGACAATTCTAGCGTAACAAAAGCCCATTTATCTGCCTTATCTCCCCGGACAGCATCGGGAAGGGGAACAGCATTTAAAGGAGGATAATTCACGGAAGCGGTTTTAGTTAAATTTTGATCATAACCAACTTCTTGAGGATAGAAATTAACCATTCTTTCTTCTATCCATCTCGTTAAAGCATGAGTGCGACGACTAGGGGAAGCGGGAACACCGATATCCTCGCAAGCTTTGCTAATCATGTTATTCATCTGACGACGGAAAAAGCGAATTTTTTTGGGAGTTACTCCCGCTGCCTTGATAGCTGCAGTAATTGCCTCTCCTAACCATTGGGAATTAACCATCGTATTAGGACAATAACTGGCATATTTAAATATTGTATCGGAGGGGCGATCGATTGTTGCCGGAGTTTCACAGATTAACAATTCCCATCTTTTTTTATTATTTTCATCCACCACCGGCCGCGAATAAAAATCAAGTTCCCAAATAGTCATATTTTTTTAGTTATCAGTTATCAGTCATCAGTTATCAGTTATCAGTTATCAGATTTGAGTTTTAAGTAGGTGGGTGGAATTAAATATAAGATGAACGTAGGTTGGGTTGAAGCATGAAACCCAACACCCGCTCATGTTACGCTACCGCTAACCCATCCTACAAATAATTGTGCCTCCCTACTTTAAGTGTGCAGTATGTATTAAGTGGGCAGTATTAAATAGCAGCTTCCTACTGTCTTTTTACTGCTCACTGATTACTGATTACTGCTCACTGTTCACTGAAAAATCCCCTATCCCCGACAACAGTACGAACGCGGTAGATAGGACGGTTTTGGGATTCGTGGTAAGTCCGCATCAAAATTTCTGCCAAAAGACCAAAACAGAGTAATTGTACCCCAGTTAAAAAGAATAACACGGCCAGGATTAACAAAGGTCGATCGCCGATTTCTTGTCCGAAACCGAGTTTGAGAATAGTCAGATAAGTACCTAAAATAATCCCCACTACCATGGATATCAGTCCGTAGAGTCCAAAAATGTGCATCGGACGGGTGAGGAACTTTTTCATAAAAAAGACAGTAAATAAGTCCATAATCACGCGAATTGTGCGACCTAAACCATATTTACTCTGTCCGAACCTTCTAGCGTGGTGATTAACGGGAATTTCGGTTATTTTTGCCCCTTCAATAAAAGCTAATGCGGGTAAAAATCGATGTAATTCCCCGTAGAGATTCATATCGGCGATTAATTCGGCTCGATAGGCTTTCAAAGAACAACCGTAGTCGTGTAATTTGACCCCTGTTACCTTGCCAATCAGCCAATTAGCTATTTTTGAGGGTAAAAGCCGTTTTACCTTGTCATCTTGGCGATTTTTGCGCCAGCCACTCACGAGGTCATAACCTTCCTCTAATTTTGCCAATAATAGGGGTATATCATTGGGATCGTTCTGTAAATCGCCGTCGAGGGTAATGATGACCTGTCCCGTGGCATAATTAAATCCGGCAGCCATGGCGGGGGTTTGTCCGTAGTTGCGTCGCAATATTACCGCCTTGAGATCATCGCGATTTTTGGCTAAATTAGTTAAAACCTCGGTAGAACCGTCCTTAGAACCGTCGTCAACACAGATAATCTCGTAGTTAATTTGATAAGAACGCAAAATCGAGGCGATACTCTCCACGAGATGGGGAATACTGTCCACTTCGTTATATATGGGAACCACTACCGATAAAGTCTGGATAGCAGCCTGCGGGTTGGGTTCGTTGACACTGATGGACGGTGTAATCGGGGACATATTTGACTGACGCGGGGACGTTTTGGGGCGATTGTATCACAATTCAGTTATCAGTTATCAGTTATCAGTTATCAGTTATCAGTCATCAGATGTGAGTTGTCAGTTCACTGATTACTGTTCACTGTTTACTGTTCCCTGTTCTCTGTTTCCTTTTTGGCTAAAATTGCCTGACGAAAACCTAGGACGACGAGAATATTGGAGAGGGTGAGGAAAAGTTCGGCGCTGCCGTGCAACCAATCGACGTTGGCTAATTCTTTACCATAGTGGATTTTGGCGTAGATACCAGCAGGAATGGTGATAAAAACGAAGATTAACAGCACATAAAAGCCAATTAAGGCTAAACGGGGCATTTTTCCTGAACGAGTGATCAACCAAAGAAACCCCAGATAGGGAAACAGGGAAATGGCAAATAAACTCTCTTTATTCATTGTTAACGCTAATTTTACTGGAACGCCACAGCCACCAACCGGCAGCACAGAGGGTAAAATTTCCTAAGACAGTCATGGCTGCCTGTAGGGTGACTAACCAGGATAAGGCACTGATATTATCAAAAAAATGCCATGTACAGGCACACATGGCCCCAATTAAAGCGGGTAACATTCCCCAAGATAACATTCGCCACGATCGATCGCTACTGATTTCGCTATAAGTCCACACTAACCAGATCGCCGCTATCCATTCTACGACACTCGATACATGAACTATCCACGTCGGTATTGATAAAGCATTCATTGGCAAAGAAAAAAGTAAAAAGTTAAAAATAGGTTTTAGGGTGTTAGGGCTTTAGGGTGTTAGGGTGTTAGGGTGTTAGGGTGTTAGGGTTTTAGTTGAATTCCCCCATTCCCCCATCTCCCCATCTCCCCATTCCCCCATCTCCCCATCTCCCCATTTCCCTAATCTCTGCTGCCCAAATGATTTTCTAGCCATTTAATTACCTGTTGACCTAAGCTAACATTGTTTAATCGATCGATCTCGCGAATGCCAGTGGGACTGGTGACATTAACTTCCGTGAGATAGCCACCAATCACATCTAATCCGACAAAATATAGGCCATCTTCTCGTAATTTTGGGGCTAAAGTGGCACAGATTTCTAATTCTCGATCGCTGATTTCTGTTTTTGCTACTCGTCCACCCACGGCCATATTACCGCGAAATTCTGAACCGGTGGGAATGCGATTAACTGCCCCGATCGGTTCACCATTGAGGACAATAATGCGTTTATCTCCTTCTTTGGCAGCTGGTAAATAATCTTGAATCATTACTGGTTCTTGTCCCCATTTTGTGCTAATTTCAATCATTGAATTAAGATTGCGATCTTCGGGACTAAGAAATAAAATTCCCTCCCCTGCTTTGCCACCCAAAGGTTTCATAACTGCCGCCCCTTTTTGGTTGACAAATTCCCTAATCGTCGCTTTATCTTGGGAAACAATTGTGGCGGGCATTACCTGAGCAAAGTGAATCGTATATAACTTTTCGTTGGCATGGCGTAAACCCCTAGTTGAGTTAATTACTTGAGTTTTTTTGGGGTCAATCAAGTCTAATAAATAGGTGGCATAAAGATAGGCAATTGTCACGGGTGGGTCTTTTCGCATCCAGACAAAATCGAAGTTTTCTAGGCAGGTAAAAACTGTCTCTTGTCTTTGATACCATTGAGATACAGCCACCCAATGATTATCTTTTAACTCCACAGGAACCAGTTCAATTTTAGTTAGTTTTGCCCAAGCTTTTCCCGCAATCGCACTGAGATCGGTGATGGAAGTAATCCAGACTTCATGACCTAATAATTGGGACGCTTCCATAATAGCTACACTGGTATCATGGCCTGGATCTAGATACTCGATCGGATCGATAATAAAGGCTAGTTTCATTAATAGTTTTTATCCTTAATTCTGCAACAGGGGAGCTAAACCACCACTTCTATCTAAAGCATAGATGTCATCGCAGCCCCCGATGTGTTGATCGTTTATAAAAATTTGTGGTACACTTGTACGACCATTGGCTCGATCGGACATTTTGGCTCGCGCTTGTTCATCACCATCGATACAATATTCGGTAAACTCCACTCCTTTTTTCTTGAGTAATGCTTTAGCGCGGATACAGAAAGGACAGGAACTCCAAGTATAGATCTCAACTTTAGCGGCCATAAAATTTATCTGTTTTCTTTACAGTTCTTAATTTTAGCCGATAACCGAGCAGTGATCTTCCTTCAAGTCAGAAAACGCCAATTAGGGCGATTCCACTGATATATTCCTTGTATTTGCCATTCTTCACCGTTTTGAAAGCGAATACGGCAACTAACAGGGGGGGAATCATCCTCACTTTCATTTACTTCTATTACCTCACAGGGAAACCAGTCGCAACTATCGGCAGCGTCTGCGGGAATCCATTCCCATAATCCATTAGACACCTCGATCGTATCTCCCACCTGTAATTTTTCTCTGGTTAACCTTAATTTTTGTAAATATTCTTGCCAATGAATCGGTTTTATGCTGTTCAACCAAGCCAAGCCATACTGATCGCGGATAAATTGTACCGCACCGGAAGGGCGATCGTTAAGCCAATCATTGAGGAGGGAACTTTTCCAAGCTAAATTTTCCCGTTCTTGTTTGAGGATAAATTCCAGTAAAATCTCCCTTTGCATAGATGTTAATTCGTCGAGGGGATTGCCATCAGCGAGGGAATTTTGCTCAAAAAACACCTCTAACAAAATTTCTTTTTGTTGTTGATTGAGAGGACATAATAAAGCCTCACACTGGAGAAAAGCCGCTTTGAGAGTGGTTTCAATCTCATCTCGATCCATGAGAGTCCTAAAAAAGCTGATTTCAAAGGGTGACGATCCACGATAATCTAAGTATTGGGGAAATCATACCGTAAAATCACTGATCTATGACACCACGCTCGCTCACCGTTTTACTGCTTTCTGTTCTCTTCTGGCTGTCTAGCTGGCTTATCATCCCTACTGCTCAAGCTTTGACCCCAATTCAACTATTAGATGTATCTTACAAAGACTGTCCCCCCGAATTAGCCGAGGGGAGTGTCACCAGTGGGGGAACCAGTTTTCCGGCTAATTGTTTTTTAATCACCGGCAAAGCTAAAAATAATTCTGGAAAAACCGTCTATGATGCCGATGTTTTTGGTCGGATTTACGATGCTAACGGGGAACCAGCTTTACAAAATCGTAGCCGAGTCGGGGCAATTCCCGAAGTGCCACCGGGGATTAGTGATTTCGAGATCAGAATTTCTGTTTCTACCAATCAACCAACCCCCCTGCGACTGGAAAAATTCAAAGCTTCCGGTTTTACCAGTAGTGTGGATCCGCGGATTTAGAAACCGCTGCTGACCAGACTGGTGGCCCCTGTGGCTACGACACTCTGAACAACGTTGAGCAGCAGGAATGCGAGAATCGGGGACAAGTCCATCCCGCCTAGGGGTGGGATAATCGAGCGAAAAAGGTTTAAATAGGGATCGGTAATCGGACTGAGAAAAGACATAATCTGATAGGCCCAACCAGCATTTTGGAACCAAGTCAGTAAAACCCTAACAATTAGGATTACCGAGTAAATTTGCAGGAAATTGTTGATTATCGTCAAAATAAACCCTATATCGCTCATAAATAAATATTCCCTCAAGAGGGCGTGATGGTTAGTTTAGCTTTGATCTTACCAAAAAAATCGTCTTAAGTTACTCTCGCCGTCCTATCTTAGTGGTTTTGACCAGCTATCGCTATTCCTTCTGGTTGACGGACACCGGGTAAGAAAACTGAATACAGCAGTTATCTTAATGGTGAGGTACGAAGTTTTCCTTTTGGGGAGACTCGGATTGTTCAAGTAGTTTTTCCATAGCTAACTGACGGTCCGGATGGGAGGACAGATAAAAACGATTGCATGGTATGATAAAGGTTTTGGAACTATTGTTTTAGGTCAAGATCATGGCGAAACGAATGCAGGTTATCCTCAATCAAAAAGTCAGCAAATTGGGTGAAAATGGCGATGTGGTGGAAGTGGCACCCGGTTATGCGCGCAATTACCTTATCCCCCAAGGGGTGGCCGTTTTAGCCACCAAGGGTGCGATTAAACAGGCAGAATTTAGGAAAGAAAAAGAGCGTCAACGTCTCCTTGCCGAAAAACAAGAAGCGGAAACCAGAAAAACTGCGATCGAAAAACTCAGTCCCTACACCATCCCTAAACAGGTGGGTGAAAACGAGGCCATTTTCGGTACTGTCACCAGTCAAGATGTGGCTACGGTTATTCTAGAAAATGCTAAATTAGAAATCGATCGCCGTGGTATTACCGTCCCCGATATCGGTCAATTGGGAGTCTATAAAGTACAAGTCAAACTCCATCCCGAAGTTAGTGCCGATATCGAAATTAAAGTAATTGCACAATAACAATTATCGGGGCATAGTTATCAGTAATCAGTGAAAATTTATCAGAGCGATTAACTAGCTAATGGCTGCTAGCTAATAACCATTAAAATATCAACAATTATGACTCATTCCACGGACATAAAAACCCTAGCACGCTGGATGGCGGCGGATTTTAGTAATCAAGAACAAGCTTTTGCTAATCCGCCTTTTTTTGCCCATATTCGCGTGTGTATGCGTCCTTTACCCGATGAATTACTGAAGGGAACCAGTTTATTTTTAGAGCAGGCCTACGATTTTATGCTCAATACTCCCTATCGTTTGCGAGTATTTAAATTATCGGTAGTCGATGACCATATTGAACTAGAAAACTTTAAAGTTAAAGAGGAAGCTAACTTTTTTGGTGCTTCTAGAGAACCCCAACGTCTCAAAAATCTCAGCTTAGACCTATTAGAACCGATGCCGGGTTGTGATATGAATGTAACTTGGACAGGTAACAGTTTTAAAGGGGTGGTGAAACCGGGGAAACAATGTTTAATCTTTCGCAAAGATAGAATGACTTATTTGGATAATAGTTTTGAAATTAGTGAACAGGGATTAATTAGCGTTGATCGCGGTTTAGATCCCGAAACCGATCAATTAGTCTGGGGTTCGATCGCCGGTCCCTTTGAGTTTGTGCGTCGCAGTAGTTTTGCTGAGGAAGTGTGAGAAAAATTCTCGGTTTTTAGCTATGAAAATCGCCACATGGAATGTCAACTCGATTCGCAGCCGACAAGAGCAGGTAATTAACTGGTTACAACTCAATCCCGTTGAGGTTTTATGCTTGCAAGAAACTAAGGTAATCGATCGAGATTTTCCCAGAGAAGCTTTTGAATCTTTGGGTTATCATCTCTATATTTCTGGACAAAAAGCCTATAATGGTGTAGCGATTTTTAGCCAGAAACCCCTGGACGATATCACTGTGGGATTTAGTCCCATTATCGGCGAAAATTTAACGGGAGAACTAGACGAACAAAAACGGTTAATTACTGGAGTAATCGGCGATATTCGGATTATTAATCTCTACGTTCCTAATGGTTCTTCCCTAGATAGTGACAAGTATATTTATAAGCTTAAATGGTTAGAAACTCTTAGGAAATATCTAGATAAAATAATTAATTCTCAACCCCAAGAATTATGTATCTGTGGTGATTTTAATATTGCCTTAGAAGATAAAGATATTTATGATCCTAAGGGCAAAGAAAATCATATTATGTCTTCAGCTAAAGAAAGAGAAGCTTTAGAAAAGGTCTTAGAAATTGGTTTACAAGATGCCTTTAGAAAATTCACCTCGGCAGCAGGACATTATAGTTGGTGGGATTATCGCAGCGGTGGTTTTGCTCGTAACCGAGGTTGGCGAATTGATCATCTTTATTTAACTCCTCAGCTATACGAAAAAGCCGTTAATTGTCTGATCGATCAAGAACCCAGAAAACAAGAAAAACCTAGCGATCATACCCCTGTTATTCTGGAAATATAAGGCAAAAATAGCTAAAGGATCAACCTAGACTTGGCACAGCCAGAATTTTGCTCTCTTAGCTTCCCTAACCGGGGACTTTCACCTTGAGGATTTATTCGGTAACGAGAAAATGCTATGATTCGGGTTGAATTTACCAAGTTTATTAAATTATGCGTTCTCCCCAATTAATTGTTCTATTGCTCGGTTTATCCTTTCTCCCCAGCATCTCCCCCCCTTTTGTCCATGCTAGTCCCTCGATAGTGCCAGTGAAACAATCGAGTAATCGCGATGGGGGACAAAAAATCAGTGAAGCGGAAATTAAAGCAATGATTCAAGACATTGAAACCGCTATTAAAGATAAAAATATCGCCCTAATCCTCAAACACTATGCCCCGTTTATTTCCTCGCAATTGACCATTAAAACCGATGCTAGTACCGAAATTTTTGAGTTAGATGGCATCACGGAACATAAAATATTTTTAGAGGAATCCTACAAAAATATCAAAAGTATAGAGGTTCTTTCTGAGAATTGGGACGTGGATATTCTTGCTAATGACGAGATGGCGATTATCACTCGCGAGCGGGTAGTCAATATTACCAACACCGAGGGTGATAACTATATAGTGGCATCAGAAGCAGTGGCTAAAGTCGCTCCCATCGACGGCAAATTGAGGATCTTTTCCATTCAAGAAACTGCCGAAGTGGGACGCAGACCAAACAAATAATTAGTTTCTCCGGTTGGGACTGGACCAACCCGACTCCCGCCGTCTTCGTCCCTCGATAAAACCGTCATCGTAGTCTCTGGAATTGCGCGGATTATCATAGCGGGCAAAGTTAAACCCGTCCTCTAGTCCGCGCTGAAATTCTTGCTCTGGTGGCACAAATCGATAACGTTGTCTATTATCCTGTACCACCCGGTTGATTAACAAGGCCCCCGCTCCAATACCAACGGCCTCACCAAAGGTTAAAGACCTAGCATAGTTGATGTTAATTGTCAAGAAAGTTGTTGTTAAAATTAAGGCTTTTCCCCAATGTTGACCCATAAAATCCTCCTTCAAAAAATCAAGTTGACAACAAAACCAGTACAGATAGAGAGTTTCTCATAAAATCGACCACCGACTCCCTCAAATGAAAACTTTGTACCTCACCATTACGATAAATGAGATCAAGAAGTTTTAGAAGAATGGGAGTGAAAGCGAATACCGAGGAAGACATCGTAGAGAAAACTCCAGAAATTCTTACCTTGCAGTAAACCTAAAGACTGTTCACACTCTTTTGCGTCTAAAAGCGGTTTAGTGGCATAGTATGCCGGTTGGTATTTGTACCAGGGAATCGACGGCCAAAGATGATGCACGAGATGATAATTCTGCCCTAAAATCAGCAGATTTAAGAGGGGACTTGGGTAAACTCGGGCATTTTTCCAACGATTACGCTCTTGGAAAGGACGATGGGGAAGATAATCAAAAAATAAACCGAGGGCAATTCCCACCACTAAAGCGGGAACAAACCAAAAATTCATCACATAGCTGATAAAACCATATTGACAGGCGACGATGACTATGGTAGCCACAAAAAGACGACTGAGGAACCATTCCAGCAGTTCGTATTTTCGCCAGAGTTGCCGCTTAAAAAAGAAGATTTCATGATAAAAAAATCTGGCCGCAATCATCCACAACGGTCCACCAGTGGAGACAAAATGATCCGGATCATTTTCGGGATCGTTAACGTGAGCGTGGTGCTGTAAATGGACTCTAGTGAAGACCGGAAAGGCAAAACCGAGCATTAAAGCACTGCCATGACCTAAAATAGCATTAAATACCCGATTGCTATGGGCAGAATTATGAGAGGCATCGTGGATAACTGTCCCCGATAAATGTAAAGCGAGGACATTAGCACTAAAACAAATCAAGTCCGGCCAGGACCATAGCCAATAGCCACAGGTAGATAGGGTTATTAGGCTCAAGGCACTAAAAAACATGGTAACGTTTGGGTTGAAGCCCCCCGGTGCTTTTAAATACTCTTTGGGGACTGTCAGCAACATCTTGGCCGACTGCATTATGGGTGTTGCTCCTTATTGTGTTCGCTTTACTGGCGTAAATTATCATACTACGCCTTTTTCATAAAGTTTTGTAACATTATCTTAATTAATCTAAAGCTATGAAGAAAGTAAGGATTTGTTATATGGTCTTCCCCCCTCAGTCCCCGAAGGAAAAATGAGGCTACAAGAGAAAATCACGGGCGCTTAACGCCAGTTTCGCACTTAAACGATTAAAAAATTCGGCTAGAGACTCGGCTTGAGAGGGAGCGATCGCCTGTTTCCCCCCTATCACCGATTCTACTCTATCCCGATCGCCGAAAATATCGGTAAGACACTCCCTATCGATATCGAATTCATGCAGTAAAGATTCTAACGTAGCGGTAGGATTTGTTCGGGCGATCGGATAATGTTTCTGCTCGTATTCTTCCACTAATAAGACCAGTAAATCGAATAATAGTCCTTCGTCATTGCTTAACTCCCGTGACATCATCCCTTCAATTATGCTTAAAAATCGATCGTATTCTTGGGAGTTATTAATCGGTTTCGGTTGATACTGCAAGAGTAAATCACCATAGGTTAATGGATTAGAAGTAGGGATCATTTTTCCAGTTCTCCTTATTGTATTCAGCGTGACTGAGAATATATTTAACGAAAATGGTTTGACGAGAATAATTGATGTCAGCGATTAAACGGTATTTGTTTCCCTTGATATTAAAAACTGTAAAATTTCCCACCGCCTCCGCTTTCGGGTAGCGACCCTGAACCTCTACTAAATTTTTCCAGTTAGCCTTACTAGCGAAGTTATACCAATCGCTCAGAGCGTCTTCCGCGTCCGAGTGGCGTTCCCAAAACTCTCGTAGTTTAACTTTACTGATCACGTGCATCGATCGCTAGTTTTATTGTTCTCTTTAACTTAGATAAACATTGATCGCTCTAATAATCATAGTATATGTCAATTTGACCGATCGCCCCCCGCGCCCCAGAAAAGCCCACCCCTTCGCGCATCTCTGGGAGATCGCCCTCAATCCCCAATCCAGTAATCAATAGCTAGATAAAGCATAATAAATATAAATAATAAAAACCTTGACAAAATCGGGGGGGGGTAAAATTCTGGGGAATTTAGCTACACAATGTCTTCTATGCCACTCAAAAGTTCCCTTTGCTATTCCGTCGCCCTCGCCACGGTAGCCACCGCCACCCTCGCCCAATCCGCCAGCGCCGCAACTTTTAACTTTTCCTACACCTCCAGCGCAGGAACCATCACTGCAACGGTTGACGGAACCCTGCAACTGGATAACAACACGGTATTCGTCAGTTCTATCAGTAATACCACCTTTAACGGCTCTCCCGCTCCTGCCCTCCCGTTCATAGGTTCTTATCTCGATAGCATTCTTGCTGGTGTTGGAACGGGTCAGGCGGTGCTATCCCTAGACGGATCGGGACTAGATTTTGTCGCTTGTAACACGACGAATTGTATTGATGGATTCGGCTTTTTGCCCCCTGGCCTTATAGGTCCGGTTGAGTTTTTCGCTTCCGGCGGTGGCTACGGTTCTACTTTTGGAGTCTTCGTTCTCGCCAATTATTCCCTGACCACCGTTCCCGAACCAGCGACGGTTCTCGGTTTACTCTCCGTTGCCGGGGTCGGTTTATTGTGCAAAGGACGGAAACTAGAAAAGTAATTGTGACCGACTGATCCCTCCTGCCCCCCTTATCAAGGTAGGGTTAATTCATAGTAGGGGACTTGCGCTTTGATAATGTACCTTTTGGGCGAACGCAGTTCGCCCCTACATTGTGGACAAAATCCGTTACTGTAGGGGCGCAAAGCTTGCGCCCTCCGATCGATTGGGATATTATTCTCACGCAAGTCCCTAGGGTTGATTCATAGTAGGGTTGATTCATGAATCAACCCTACTTATCAAGGGGGGTGTCTGACAACTTTTAACGCCTACCTACTTAACCAAAGGGATTAACGATCATCAATTGATTCTCGATTCGCTGACCATCGTGTAAATCTTCACTGTAGAGAATTTGACAGCCCGCTTCCAGAGCGCTGGCCAGTATTAAACTATCAAAAAAAACTTTATCGGGTATTAGCCTCGTCCCGATCGAATCTAAATCCCCGTGTATTTAAAAAAATCGCCTCGAACATGGTTTTTTCAGTTTTCTGGCTTGGATCGGGGACGATTTCCGAGTCATCCACAACAATCACCCGTATCATCTTACCTTCCCATCGAGAAGAATATCGGGGGGGAACGCTCACTTGACCGTCATGAATAACCGTCCTAAATTCGATCGCTTCCATACATAGCTCCAATTAAACCCTATCTCTACTTTAGCTCTAGAGTTAAGCGAGCGATTAAATCCTATCAGGGGAACTGGGATAACGGGAAAACCGAAACGGAGACTATAACTATTTCAATGCTAATTATTTTGTTTGTCTTTGGCCAATGACAAGAGCGATCGGCGGCTAGAGTATTTCTTTGATGATACTATAACCCCCCGCACCCCAGAAAAGCCCACCCCTTCGCGCATCTCTGGGAGATCGCCCTCAATCCCCAATCGAGTAATCAATAGCTAGATAAAGCATAAGAAATATAAATAACAAAAACCTTGACAAAATCGGGGGGGGGGGGTAAAATTCGGGGGAATTTAGCTACACAATGTCTTCTATGCCACTCAAAAGTTCCCTTTGCTATTCCGTCGCCCTCGCCACGGTAGCCACCGCCACCCTCGCACCAGTTGCCAGCGCCGCAACTTTTAACTTTTCCTACACCTCCAGCGCAGGAACGATCACTGCGACGGTTGACGGAACCCTGCAACCAGATAACAACAGGGTATTCGTCAGTTCTATCAGTAATACCACCTTTAACGGCTCTCCCGCCCCCGCTCTTCCGTTCGTAGGTTCTTATGCCGATAGCTTTCTTGGTGGTGTTGTAACGGGTCAGGCGGTGCTATCCCTAGACGGAGCGGGACTGGATTTTGTCGCTTGTAACACGACGAATTGTATTGATGGATTCGGCTTTTTGCCCCCTAACGCTATTGTAGGTAACACGACCGACCTGTTCGCTTCCGGCAGTGCCTACGGTTCTACTCTTCCTGAACTCTTCGTTCTCGCCAATTATTCCCTGACCACCGTTCCCGAACCAGCGACGGTTCTCGGTTTACTCTCTGTTGCCGGGGTGGGTTTATTGTGCAAAGGCCGGAAACTGGAAAAGTAATTGTGACCGACTAAAAATTAAATTGATTGGGAACGGGTTGTGCGATTGTGGCAGCCCGTTTTAGTCTTTGATCAGGATCGAGAGATCGATCGCACGATTAACTAAAGGGAGTAAATTAGATGGTAGATAAAATCACCGCCAACGAGATATTGGAACATTTACGAACCCTGAAACCCGAACTGGAGGAACGATACGCGATCGATCGAATCGGCATTTTCGGCTCGGTAGCCAGAGAGGAAACCCGACCGACGAGCGATATAGATATAGTGGTATATATGCCCCCCAATCTGCTTAAAAGAGTCAGACTGAAAGCCGAACTAGAGAACCTATTCGGACGGGAAGTGGACGTGATCCGCTATCGGGATTCCCTGAATCCTTACCTCAAGGCGCGGATCGATCGAGAGGCTATCTATGTGTGATCGATCGCTTCTATTCGAGTTAAAAATCGCTTGGAGGGCTTACGGTGATGGAAGGAAAAGAAACAGGACTAAATGAACGGGAACTAGAGGAAATTCTGGAAATGGCGCGGGATGCGGCGGAAAAAGCCCGATCGATGGGCGAGGTAATTACGGAAAATTCAAAAAAATGGCGGGAGAGAGCAGAAAGAATCAATCGAACGGGATCGAGATAGCGATCGAGTATTTCTTCGATTATAGGAGCGATCGAACTTGTATCGGAAAAGCGATCTCGATCGGGGGGTAAGGGACTTGCGCTTTGATAATGTACCTTTTGGGCGAACGCAGTTCGCCCCTACATTGTGGACAAAATCCGTTACTGTAGGGGCGCAATGCTTGCGCCCTCCGAGCGCTCAGGTTTGCTGATCACCCTAAGTAGGGGGAGAGCCTTCGAGGTGTTAGGGAGTTGCGCTTTGATAATGTGCCATCTGGCTGGTCTGGTTCTTCTACAGAGCGATTTTCTGGCTGGGATATTATTCCTACGCAAGTCCCTAAAGCAGCGAGAGGAACCCTTGTGACATCGAAACATTTCCTTAAGATATAAGACCGAAGGTCCAGTCTGGATACAGAATTGATATACCTAGAATCGCTACTCTGGCTCACCCTCTAGGCCCTTCCCTTCCAGACTGCTAGGCTATTAGACAAGATGAATAACAATCAAACTCCACGGAAACAAGGACTATACGATCCCCAATTTGAACATGATGCTTGTGGTGTCGGTTTTATCGTTCATAAAACGGGGAAAAAGTCCCACGATATTGTTGAACAGGCCTTAACAATTTTACTAAACCTCGATCACCGTGGCGCGTGCGGTGCGGAAAAAAATACCGGAGATGGAGCGGGTATTTTGTGCCAAATCCCTGACCTATTTTTCCGGAAAGTGACCAGCAATCTAGGTTTTACCTTACCGGCAGCGGGACAATACGGGGTAGGAATGCTTTACACGGCCCCTGATGCCGAAATTCGCGGGAAAGGTCGGCAGGAATTCGAGAAAATCGCCGCCGAAGAGGGGTTAAAAGTTCTCGGTTGGCGTGATGTTCCCACGGATAACTCTAGTTTGGGCAATTCGGCCAAATCTACCGAACCCTTTATCGAACAGGTTTTCATCGAACGCGATGCCAATTTAAGCGATGATCTGGCCTTTGAACGCAAATTATACGTTATTCGCAAGCGTTCCCACCTCAGTCGTCAATCCTTTAATCGTTACTGGTATCCTTGCAGTATTTCTAGTCGTACCATTGTCTATAAAGGGCAATTAATGCCGGTACAGGTGGGTGACTATTTCCCCGATTTACACGACCCCGACTTTCAAAGCGCTTTAGGATTAGTCCATTCCCGTTTTAGTACCAATACCTTCCCCAGTTGGGAACGCGCCCACCCTTACCGTTATATTGCCCACAATGGCGAAATTAATACCCTGCGAGGTAATATTAACTGGATGCACGCCCGTCAGTCGATGTTTGCCTCACCCTTATTCGGGGAAGACATCAAAAAAATCCAGCCGGTCATTAATATCGAAGGTAGTGACTCCTTAATTTTTGATAATGCCCTAGAATTAATGGTTTTATCGGGGCGTTCTCTTCCTCACGCTGTCATGATGATGATTCCTGAACCCTGGGCAGCCCACGAATCGATGAGTGACGAGAAAAAAGCTTTCTATGAATACCATTCCTGTTTGATGGAACCCTGGGATGGTCCGGCCTCGATCGCTTTTACCGATGGTACGATGATGGGAGCAGTGTTGGACCGCAATGGTTTACGTCCTTCCCGTTACTATGTCACCAAAGATGACCTAGTAATTATGGCATCGGAAGCGGGAGTTTTACCCATTGAACCGGAACGCGTCGCTTTTAAAGGTCGTCTGCAACCCGGCCGGATGTTCCTTGTGGATATGAAAGAAGGTCGTATCGTGGCCGATGAGGAGATAAAAGAAGGTATTGCCAAAGCTCATCCCTATCGCCAGTGGTTAAACGAAAATTTAGTCAATTTAGACGATTTACCGGCGGTGGAAACTGCTCCACCGGAAACTGCTGTTTCCCTAATTCAACAGCAAACCGCTTTCGGCTACACTTTTGAAGAATTACGTCTTTTATTAGCCCCCATGGGCCGGGATGGAGTGGAAGCAGTGGGTTCCATGGGTTCCGATACACCCCTAGCCGTCTTGTCTGATCGCCCAAAACTGCTTTATGATTACTTTCAGCAGTTATTCGCCCAAGTCACTAACCCCCCGATTGACTCGATTCGCGAAGAAATTATCACCTCTCCCATCACCACTATCGGTGCGGAGAGAAATCTTTTGGATCCGCAGCCGGAAAGCTGTCACCTGATTAAACTTAACTCTCCCATCCTCACTAACGCCCAATTAGCGCGTTTACAGGGCAATAGCGAATTTAAAACCGTGACTATTCCCATTCTCTTCGATCCCACTTCGGGAGTCGAGGGAATGCGTAGCACAATTGAGGCAATTTGTCAAGAGGTGGACGAGGCAATTTTAGCGGGCGCGAGCATTATTATTTTAAGCGATCGAGGTATCGATAAAAATCACGCCCCGATTCCCTCACTGCTGGCGGTTGCCGGTTTACACCATCACCTCATCCGGCAGGGAACCCGCACCAGAGTCGGCCTTGTCCTGGAATCCGGCGAACCCCGGGAAGTGCATCACTACGCCCTTCTCCTCGGTTATGGTTGCGGTGCGATTAATCCCTATCTAGCCTTTGCCACCCTCGGCAGTATGATCGAGGAAGGTTTATTGGTAGGAGTTGACCACCAGACCGCCTGTAAAAACTACATAAAAGCCGCCACCAAGGGCGTAATTAAAGTGGCCTCTAAAATTGGCATTTCTACCCTGCAAAGCTACCGTGGGGCGCAAATATTCGAGGCTATTGGCTTAAATCGATCGGTAGTCGATCGCTATTTTACTTGGACAGCTTCCCGCATTGAAGGGGCCGATTTAGAAATTATTGCCAAAGAATCCCTGCTCAGACATGGCCACGCTTTCCCCGACCGGGACGTTAATGTGCATACCCTCGATATTGGCGGTGAATATCAATGGCGTAAGGACGGGGAAGCCCATCTTTTTAGCCCAGAAACCATTCATACCCTGCAACAAGCGGTAAAATTGGGCAAATACGACCTCTTTAAGAAATATTCCCAACTGGTCAACCAACAAAATCAAAAATTCTTCACCCTGCGGGGACTATTAACCTTTAAAAACCGGGAAAGTATCCCCATCGAAGAAGTGGAACCGATTGAAGCGATTATGAAACGCTTTAAAACCGGGGCCATGAGTTACGGGTCCATTTCCAAAGAGGCCCACGAATCCCTCGCTATTGCCATGAATCGTATCGGTGGCAAGTCGAACACCGGGGAAGGCGGCGAAGATTCCGAGCGCTACACTTGGACAAATGAACAGGGAGACTCGAAAAATAGTGCCATTAAACAGGTGGCTTCCGGACGTTTTGGTGTCACCAGTCTTTACCTTTCCCAAGCGCGAGAATTGCAGATAAAAATGGCCCAGGGGGCAAAACCTGGCGAAGGCGGTCAATTACCGGGTAAAAAAGTCTATCCTTGGATTGCCAAAGTCCGTCACTCCACCCCCGGAGTCGGTTTAATCTCTCCCCCACCCCACCACGATATCTACTCGATTGAAGACCTAGCGGAGTTGATTCATGACCTAAAAAATGCCAATCGCGCGGCCAGAGTGAGCGTAAAACTGGTTTCTGAGGTGGGAGTTGGCACAATCGCCGCCGGAGTCGCTAAAGCTCACGCCGACGTGGTTTTAATCTCTGGTTTCGATGGTGGGACCGGAGCCTCACCCCAAACCTCGATTAAACACGCGGGTTTACCCTGGGAGTTGGGACTAGCAGAAACCCATCAAACATTGGTGTTAAATAATCTTCGCAGTCGCATTGCGGTGGAAACCGATGGCCAGATGAAAACCGGCCGCGATGTGGTGGTGGCGACGCTATTGGGGGCCGAAGAATTCGGTTTTTCGACCGCGCCACTGGTGACGTTAGGCTGTATTATGATGCGGGTTTGTCATCTTAATACCTGTCCGGCGGGGGTAGCGACCCAGGATCCGTTATTACGGAAGAATTTCATCGGGGATCCTGAATATACGGTGAATTTCATGAAATTTATCGCCCAGGAAGTGCGGGAAATTATGGCCGAATTGGGATTCCGCACCTTAAATGAAATGGTGGGGCGAACTGATGTATTAGAGCCGAAACAGGCTGTAGAACATTGGAAAGCGAAAGGAATTGACCTAACTCCAATTCTCTATCAACCGGAGGTAGATGCAGAGGTAGGGCGTTATTGTCAGATTCCCCAGGACCACGGTTTAGATAAGTGCTTGGATATAACCGTTTTAGTGGATTTATGCAAAGATGCCATTGAAAAAGGCGAAAAAGTCAAGGCGACACTACCGATTAAAAATATTAACCGCGTGGTGGGGACGATTTTAGGCAACGAAATCACTAAACGTCACTGGGAGGGTTTACCGGAAGATACCGTACATCTCCATTTTCAGGGCAGCGCGGGGCAGAGTTTCGGTGCTTTTGTTCCCAAAGGGGTGACACTGGAGTTAGAGGGAGATGCCAATGATTATGTGGGCAAGGGTTTAAGCGGTGGCAAAATCATCGTTTATCCGCCCAAAGGTTCCACTTTTGCAGCCCAGGAGAATATTATCATCGGTAATGTGGCTTTATACGGTGCAACCAGTGGTGAGGTGTATATTTCTGGGGTTGCTGGGGAACGTTTCTGTGTCCGCAATTCTGGGGTTAATACCGTGGTTGAGGCCGTTGGCGACCATGCCTGTGAGTATATGACGGGGGGTAAAGTCGTTGTTTTAGGGCCTACCGGTCGCAATTTCGCCGCCGGGATGAGTGGTGGTGTCGCCTACGTCCTCGATGAGTCGGGGGATTTCGCCACTCGTTGCAATACCCAAATGGTAGCTTTAGAGGCGCTAGAAGGGGAAGAAATCGACGATTTACGCGAGTTAATTCAACGCCATGCTGATTACACTCAAAGTCAAAAAGCAGCCCTGGTTTTAGCAAATTGGTCGGAAATGTTGCCCAAGTTTGTTAAAGTAATGCCCAAGGATTATAAGCGGATGTTGCAGTGTATTAAGGAGGCGTTAGATTCCGGTTTAACCGGCGATTCTGCCCTCGATGCGGCTTTTGAAGCCAACGCCCGCGATGTGGCAAGGATTGGCGGTAGTTAGAGTTTCATGGGGGCTGAATAAGCCCCCTATTGTATAGATACGGCAAAATATGGTCAAAAATCAACTTCCTAATATAAATTCTTTGCAAGCTCTAAATCGTTTAGAACTTCAGATTCAAAGTTCTTTTAAAAAAATTAAGCTAGGAGATGCCTTATATTCTTTACACAGTTTAAAAAATCAACATTCACAGCTTAATGCGACTACGCCAGAATTTTTACCTTTTTTAAATGCTGGGGCGGCTTTATTTGCTATCAGATTTTGCACTCCTAGTAAAGTAGAAACAACAATTAAATATCACGATCTTAGATGTTTGGTAAATTTGACTTTAAAATATTTACAGGCAGATCCGATAACTCTTGATGAAGAACTTAAAAATGAATTTATTAATTCTAACCCTGTTTTTTTAATGCTCCGTTTAGTTAGTCATCAGTTCCCATTTCAACCGAATATTTTTGGTCAATTTGCACGTCCAGTTATTCTATTCGACGAGATACCCAGACAATTAAATGACTTACCTAATATTCCTAAATTTGATTTTGCAAAAAAATTTCAAGAAATTAGCGATGTTTCTTTGAGCGACTTTATTAATACTGGTTTTTGTATATATAGTTTTTCTTCTAGTCATTTTAGTATTAGTAGAAACTATTTTAAAGTTGCCCGTAAAAAAGGTTTAAGTCTTCCAGACGATTATTCTATCAATAAAATTTTATTACAACTTTCGGCGGATAAATCAAAGTTTGTAAATCTATATGAAGAAAGAAAAAATGAAGATGATAGGTTCAAAGCCTATAATTTCAATCCACTGCTACAGTATCCACTTATTAAACCTTGTCAGAATAAACAATTTTTAATATTAGAAAAAGACTTTATTCATGCACCAGTTCCTGACTTAATAGCTTCGAGAATTTCATCAGGAATTTTTTATCAAATGTTTAATTACTATAAACAAGAATTTTCATCTTATTTTGGTTATGTTTTTGAAAGATATGTTGGAATTATTCTCAAAGAGTGTATATTTTCAGAAACATTATTTTCGGAGGAAAAAATTCGTACTTTCTATCCAATCAATAAAGGTAAATCTCCTGATTGGATACTGCAAGACGGTTCAACTTTAATCCTTTTTGAATGCAAAGCAACACGCTTTTCTAGAGCGGCACAAGCTATCGCTAGTGAAGATCACATTAATTCTAGTCTGGTACAAATAACGAAAGGATTAAAACAACTAGCAAGCTTTATTTCAGAGTGTCAGAAAAAAACGGTCGAGCTTAGTTGTTTTCACAATTGTAATACTTTTATACCTGTTATTGTTTCTTTGGAACCTTTATATCTTATCAATAGCCATTTGTTTCGAGAACATTTAGATAGTTTATTAATCCAAGAGGGAGTCAATAAGTTTGACTGGAGAATATTGTCTATAGATGAACTAGAGTTGCTACAGGTACATCTTTCTACAGATTATAAATTAATACAAATGCTTGATGATTTATTAAATGAAACCTTTAATAATCTTTTGATAAGATTAAGCACTCAAACTGGAAAAAAATTTCAAGATTCCTTTTTATATCCCAAACAGGAAGAAATATTTCAAAGGCTAGGTGTATGGAACAGATTAAAACAATATTTAGCATTAAATCCAGATAATGATTAATCTACGAACACTATAAGTTTATGAAGGCATAAAAACAGTAACAGGCTTATGATTTAGTTGATAAGACAAATATCAGCTTGATTTTATCACAAGATATTCCCGAAGAATGATTATCTGCGGGGGACGTGGGAACATTAGTAGAAAAACATCAAATTGAGGGATTAGAAACGGGGTATATTGTCGAGTTTTCCGATAGGTTGGGAAAAACGATTACTGTTGTCACCATGGCCGAAAATTCCCTCCAGTTCCCCACCCCGCTAAGGACTCGTGTTAAACTGGTTAATCATGCTAGTGTCTAGAAGCGACCTATGCCGAACTTAACCTTAAGCAACGAACAAGTGATCGAATTAGTCAAACAACTCCCCGAAGCACAGCAACAGGAACTATTTAGATTCCTCATCCAGCGTCAGTGGGGAAATATGGAAGCTATAACCGATTACGGAAGCCAACAGGCAAAAATCGTCGCAGCAGAACGCGGCTACGATTGGGAGACAATGACGGAAGAGGAAAGAGAAGAATTTATCGATGAAATCGTTCACGAGAAGTAGTGATTTATACTGTTGTCTTCGACACAAATATTCTCATATCTGCCGCGCTTTCTAAAAGCGGTAGTCCGAATAGTTGTTTTTCCCTAGCCCAAAGCAAACTTATTCGATCGGTCACTTGTCCAGAAATTTTACAGGAATTATCCGAAAAACTGCTACTAAAAATCAAATTTCCTGAAGAACGAGTTAGAAAATACATCGAGGAAATTTGTGAGGCTTCTACCATTGTTTCTATAGGTGGAACACTGAGAGCCGTTCCCAACGATCCCGATGACGATATGATCATAGAATGTGCGATCGCTGGCAAGGCGACCCATATTATCACGGGAGACAAACATCTTCTTTCACTGGTTCAATATCAAAATATTCAGATCGTAAAGGCAAAAGATTTTCTGGACTTTTTAGATCAAAATAATAACCATGAATTATGAACTTTACTCCAATGTGATTTTATTAAAAGACATTCCCGAAGAAAAACCATCGGTGGGAGACGTGGGGACATTGGTAGAAAAACATCAAATTGAGGGATTAGAAACGGGGTATAGTGTCGAATTTTTCGATAGGTTGGAAAAAACGATTACTGTTGTCACCAGGTCCGAAAATTCCCTCCGTTTCCCCACCCACGAGGATCGACCTTGACCCTACAGGACTGATATTTTCCCATCTTTAGCAGAATATCGGCATCTAGAAGAGGGTGCGATCGTGCGGTAGTTATAGTTGAGAGGGTGTGTTACACTAGCCTTAAGGCACTGTGTAGGCCGTACTCGAATTACTTCTCAACAATCCATTATGATAAAAAATCTACGAGTTAGTTATGATGGAATGGTTTTCCGTCCCGAAGAAAAGATTGAATTAGAACCCAATACCCATTACATCATCCAAATTATTTCTCGGGAAGATCCCCTAGAAAATAACCATAAAAATGCTTGGGAACTGTTAGAAGAAATGGCTGGCACCTATGAAGCTCCAGAAGATTGGTCAAGGGAACACGATCATTATTTATATGATACTCCCAAAAGAAATATAAGCGATGAATAAGTCCAAACTTTTTTTAGATACGGTCTTTATCCAAGCAATTCTCAATCCTCATGATCAATATCATCAAATTGCTATGCAGTTCCTCCCCTATGTAAAAAATGCAACAGCAGTTTGGGTTACTGAAGCCATTTTTATGGAGGTTGGTAATGCTCTTAGTCATTACAATCGTCCTAAGGTTTCTGCCTTTATCAAGCAATGCTATCAAACCGATAATTTATTCGTTGTTACTATCACTTCTACTCTTTTTCAAAAAGGCTTAAAGCTCTACGAATCAAGATTTGATAAAAGCTGGGGATTAGTAGATTGTTTTTCTTTTATTGTTATGGAAGAAAATCAAATTACCGACGCTTTAACTTCAGATGTTCATTTTATTCAAGCAGGTTTTCAAGCTTTACTACGATAATTAATTAGCGATCACCATTTAGTTAAAGATATAATTTTACGGCAAGCGGGAAGATGAAAGGACTTTCTAGGCCGATAATTTCTCGATTCTAACCGATCGAAGCCCGGAAGGGATAGGCGAACCGAAAACCCTCTCCATTAATGACTCGTGTTAAACTGATTAATCATGCTGGTGTCTAGAAGCGACCTATGCCGAACTTAACCTTAAGCAACGAACAAGTTATCGAATTAGTCAAACAACTCCCCGAAGCACAGCAAGGATGAGCCTTAATAATATGAGCAAAATTTCGATCGAAGTCAGTCCCGAAGCGGCAGAAGTCTATCAATCCGCATCCCCGGAGGAACAAGAACGCGTCCGGGTTCTTGTCGATTTGCTAATTAGAAAGCCAGTTAACAGCGATATCGATTTCTTGAGAAAACTAATGGACGAAATTAGTGATGAGGCGGAAGCTAGAGGATTAACCCCCGAAATTTTAGAATCTTTACTAAATGAGCCTTGAATATTCTTTTATTCTCGATACCAACGTTTTAGTAAGCGCGCTTCTGTCGAAAAACGGCAAAGCTCGTCAGGCATTAGACAAAGCCCAAAATATCGGCAAGCTTTTAATGTCCGAATCTACTTTGTTAGAATTGATAACTGTTTTCAATCGTCCCAAATTCGATAGATATGCCTCCTCAGCAAAAAGGCGGCTATTTATAACGGCGATAGAAAGAACCGCGGAAATTGTCGTGATTCGAGAGCAAATCAAGGTTTGTAGAGATGAGAAAGATAATCAGTATTTAGAACTAGCGATCGATGGTCAAGCTACCTGTATTGTAAGCGGCGATTCTGATCTATTAGTTTTAAATCCATTTCGAGAAATCCCAATTTTAACGATTCAAGAATTTCTAGATCATGACTTTTCCCGTTAGCGATCAGTCCCCCCACCCACGAGCCAGCTAGGGATACGTGTTAAACTGATTAATCATGCTGGTGTCTAGAAGCGACCTATGCCGAACTTAACCTTAAGCAACGAACAAGTTATCGAATTAGTCAAACAACTCCCCGAAGCACAGCAACGGGAAGTTTATAAAATTCTCATCCTCAGTCAGTGGAGACAGTTGGAACCAGTATTTAATGAAGGAGCAGAAAGAGCTAGAATCGTAGCCAAAGAACGCGGCTATGATTGGGATACCATGACGGAAGACGAAAGAGAAGAATTTATCGATAATATCGTTCAGGAACCATCATAATATCCACCGAATTTACAGAGTGTATTTTACCATGAATATTACCTTAAATCCCGAATTAGAACAATTAATTAACTCTCAATTAGCGACAGGAAACTATAACAGCGTTGAAGATTTATTAAAAGACGCTTTGTTAAATTTAGCAGACAAACAAAACCGTCAGACTTTAAGCCAAAAAGTTAAAGAACTCTTTGATAAAACTCAATCCTTACCCGGGACTCAGGATATTACCGAAGAAGAGATCGCCGTAGAAATTGAAGCCTATCGGAGAGGCGAATGAAAGTCGTGATCGATACGAATATTCTACTCTCGGCAATTTTAAAAGGAAGGTTGCCGAGAACGGTTATACAATTCGTGATCGAGTCTAATAAAATCGAATGGATTGTTTCCGAAGCTATTTTAACTGAATATAAAGATGTTGTCAGCCGTCCTAAGTTTAAGCTGTCGGAAGGAGTGATAAGAGAATGGTATAAGGTTTTCGATACAGTTCCTAGATTAATTGATGTTCACAGCACTATTGATTTCCCCAGAGATCGATCGGATGCTAAATTTCTAGCTTGTGCTATGGCGAGTGATGCTGATTTTTTGATCACAGGTGATAAAGACTTTGAAGAAGTAGATAATTTAGGAGCGACAACTATAATTTCTGCCTCAGAATTTAAAGCACTCGTGATCGATCCCGTTGCGGATGAAGAATCTTGAAATCCTGTTGATCCCGCGATACTCAATCGAAGGAGTCTTTATGATAAAAAGGAAGGGTAATCAGCGCCTCCCTATGTTCTGGTGTGATGGCAAGGATATTAAATTGATATTGATTAAGGCATAAGTAGCTGGTTATAATTAAATTAAAAATGGACTATGCCGAAATTAACCTTAAGCAACGAACAAGTTATCGGATTAGTCAAGCAACTCCCCGAAGCACAGCAACGGGAAGTTTATAAAATTCTCATCCTCAGTCAGTGGGACCGATGGGAATCCTTGTCTAACTACGCCATTGACAAAGCTCGAATCGTGGCGAAAGAACGCGGCTATGATTGGGATACCATGACCGAAGAGGAAAGAGAAGAATTTATCGATGAAATCGTTCACGAACCATCATAATATCCACCGAATTTACAGAGTATATAGCGTTTCCCAATCTCATGAGGTACACCAAAATCTTAACTCCTGACTCGGAGACTCCTGACTCCTCAAAACCTAAGACTCTGTACCTCCCCACTATGGGAATTGCTATAAACGAGCATAATAAGGGACTATTAAGACAATTCTTACCCAAGAAGACGAATTTTAAAATCCTGAAGCCAAAGGAGGTAGAAAGAGCCGTAAACTTAATTAACAATCGAGGCGGCTCCATAACAGCTTAAGCTAGAGCTAGTAAATATAAATAGCACCCTGTTGATTGATGTTAAAGGTGGTATAACCGGGGGTACTCCCCGGAACTTTGGTGACAGTAATCGTGACTAAATTATCATCATTGACTTCTACGGCATAGATTAAACTAGAAGAATAGCGATCCGCCGCCGCATTAGCCCGATTAATCAGAATATATGCTGGAATTACCAAACCTTTTAGGGTTGTCTCCGTACCGGGAGATAATAATTGGGGAGAGGAATTAATATTGGCCGATAGGTCATAATTGAGGTCAATATCGGTTTGATTGATGATTTTAATCTCCACGGGACGACTCGTATTCACCCTAGCAACAGGCTGCCAAGGACCGGGTTGAAAGGTGGTAGCGGGGGGATTCTGAGCGGGTAAAGAGGGGGGAAAAACTAATCCCAGACTTAACACTAGGGAAAGAGTCAAAAAGCGATCGCATTTCATAGATAAATCCTGGTCTAGGGTTTTCATCCTATTTTAGGGAGGTATCCCCAGTGTTTTATACTGAAAGTAGAAGCTTTTGAAATTGTCTATAGCATTGATTGATCAGCTATCAGGGAATATCCTAAGCTTCCCTGATTTTGCTCTGTAAACAAGGCTAAATACACCCATTTTTCTCGAGAAGTTTCCCTAGTAACCCCTATCAACGGTTTAACTTAGGTTGAGATTGATTATATGCCTACCATCGACATATCGGGAGTATCCCACAGTTACGAGTTATTTTCGCCCCAAGCGGATAAACCAGTTTTAGTCTTTATACACGGTTGGCTGCTGAGTCGTCACTACTGGCAGCCTTTGGTAGATATTCTCTCCCCGGATTATCCCTGTCTAGTCTATGATCTCCGGGGCTTTGGCGACTCCCAAAAAATCACCTCTAACAGTCCTCCTAGCAGTTATAACCTTGAATCCTACTCCCAAGACGTTATTACCCTTCTTAACCGCTTAAACCTCGATGCTGCTTGGTTAGTTGGTCATTCCCTCGGTGGTAGTGTTGCTTTGTGGGCCGCGGATAGCTGTCCTGAACGGATTAAAGGGGTAATCTGTATGAATGCCGGCGGTGGCATCTATCTAAAGGAGGAATTTGAGCGATTTCGGGAGGCTGGAAGACAGATTTTACAGAAAAGACCCTCTTGGTTGCCCCGTGTTCCCTTTATTGATGTTTTATTCTCGCGGATGATGGTCAAGCAAACCCTAGGTAAAAAATGGGGCAAACAGCGCGTGATTGATTTTGTCCGGGCCGATTACCAAGCGGCCCTAGGGTCACTTTTGGAAACCACTACTATCAGCGAAGTTCATCTTTTACCCCAGATTGTCTCCCGTCTCCCGCAACCGGTCTATTTTCTGGCGGGGAAAGAGGATACGATTATGGAAGTTAAGTACGTTAACCATCTGGCCAGTTTTCATCCCTTGTTTGAAACTGGCAGCAACGTCATTGAGTTATCCGATTGTGGTCATTTTGCCATGCTGGAACAAACAGCAGCGGTGGCCCAAAAGATGATGGCTATTTTAAATCTGCATCGCAGTTAGAACCTGTAGGTAAGCGCATTCTTGAACTTTTCCAACAGTTTCTTAACTCCACAAACAGTGAACTAAAAACTCAAATCTGATCCCTGATAGCTGTCTCGGAGTCTCCTACTTAATGTCTTAGGCCATAATTAAAACTCAATAACTTTAACCAGAGGCGAGGATTGTCTTTTTCTAGCCAGCTTTGCCAGTTTTTTAACCATTGGGGAAACCAGGGACCCAAAAGCAGATTTTTGACTCCATCAAGGCTAAAATCGAGATAGGAACCCAACCAGCGAATTAAATCCTGACTGCCGGCCATTTCTGCTATCCATAACAGTAAAGTGGGGTTTTTTCTGGCCGCTTTAATTGCTAAACGGCTAAAGGTCAACCAATCGGTTTTATCCTTAATAAAGGTTTCAGAAACCTCCGGCGGTTCGTCGGCCAATAAACCGAAAAATGTGTTTAACATGGCGTTAATTCTTTGGGGGGGTAAGGTTTTTCCCGTGGGAACCATCATTCCTTTAGAAAATAACCAAGTTACCGCCACATTACTTTGATAGGCCCGCACGTTTTCTAGGTCTTTAGCTGTTAGTAAATCGTGTTTTAAGGCCGTATCCAAAAGATGGGTTAAGCGCTCTAAATTACGCACCAAAGAACCGAATCCAGTAAAGATTAAGGGTGATTGCAGGGAGGCGGCATCACCGATGGCTAAAATGCGATCAAAGGAGACAATTCGATCTTTTTTTCCTGTGCTAAAATGCCCCGGTATATAACCAAAGGTGGGTTTTTTCCAAGTTAATTTTTCTGGGTCACACTGTCGATATTCGGGCAGAATAGTAAAGAAATCTTCGTACATTTCTAACAGAGAACCGGGGTTATCGGGATGGACTTGATGATAGTGAAATAGATAAAAGGTTAATTCTTTTCCTTCCCCCGGAAATAATTCCCAAATTAATTGCCTACCTTTAGAAATATCGCCATGGGAATTTAAGACATCACCATAGTGAGAATCCCACACCACCGGATCGAATCCTTCTACTACTGCCCCCACCGTCGGACAGACACTATCAAAGGCACGCACTCCGTTTAATTGCCAAGCAATGGCAGAGGCGGAACCCATGGCATCAATCAATAAACGGCCTTTTATCTGTTGAATTTCTCCACCATGATTAAGGGTGACAGTAACACTATTAGCGGTAATGTCAGCCTTAATAAATTCCGTTTGATCGAGAATTTTACCGCCATGATCCTGTATTTTTTTAGCGCAGGATTGCAGCAATTTATCGGAATTAATGGCGATATTTAAAACCGTGGGAGTATGGAGAATTTTGGCTTTCAGATGGGGGGGATTATTGCCATCAAAAAACTTATTAAAGCCATCGATGTATTCTTGGAAGATTAATTCCTCGAATTCTTCGGCGGTAAATAGGCCTAAATTAATTAAACTTTGAAACTCCGATCGAGAGATATTCCATTCCCGATTCATCCGTCCGAAAGGCAGTCTTTCTACTAGGAGGACTCGATAACCTAATTTGGCCATCTGTGCCGCATGAATTGCCCCCAAGGCACCACCAACATAAATTAAGTCGTAGGTGATGGGATGATTATTTTCCTCGCTGCTAGAGAAAATTACCGGCTGCGGTTGTTGGGGATTTTTGGCACTGTCGCGCCAACGTTTTTCCCACCAATACAAACGTTCTAAGTCTGCCTCCCCTTGCGGCATTTTGCGGAAGTAGTGAACCGTTAGGGGATAGTCCGCTTCTAAATCTGTAAAAATTGAGTGATTTTTTTGATCGATATTTGGTAGCGTGTTATACTGCGGCGGAAAACGCTTTTGTAAAGCTCGATCGAGCTGCCGAGTCAGGGATGTTTCTTGATCATGCGATCGCTCACCCCAGCGGAAAACTTTTAAATAAGTAGTCCGTTGCAGCGTCCAGACAAAAATCGATAATTCGATCGCCTCCGATAAGCGCAATCTCACCCCGTTAGGTGTATTTGTCTTGACACCGCTTCCGGGTTGCCAATCGGATTGTAACCACTGACAAACGGCGATCGAGTCAGGAGTCGGAATTTCTCTGTAAAGTATTTCTTTCATCTTGATTTAGTTATTACACCCAAAAATCGTCTGATTACGCTAGACTACACAAAAAGTTTTCTGAAAAAAGTTTAAAAAACTTTACATACCTAGATTAATACACAGCCTACCCCATCTGATTATGAATTATCCCATCCCGACTACCCCCGAAGAAATTGCCGCCCTCCGACAGCGTCCCGTCGATGAGGAGATGATCGCTGCCGTGATTGCGGGAATTATTAGAATGGCCCGCGCTCAGGGTCAATCTCTCGATGATCTGACTGAAGAAATTCTCGCAGAAGACCCGATTTTAGATCAAGTGCAACGACGTTGGTTAAGTCAGCTTTTGACTAATGCTTGGCAAAATTTAGCTGGATGGGTGTAATTGAGCGATGGAATGGCTAACAATCACTCTCGCTAGTGTTTTGACCCTGTTAACTCCCGCAGGGGCAATTATTGATACGGTTTTAGCCCATACCCTTCGCTCTCAAGTCCAAAAAGTGGAACAATTAGCCGTGAGGGTCGATAATACTCCCAATTATCAGGTTCTGCAAGGCAAAATCGATCGAGTTCGCATTTCTGCAAGGGGAATTTATCCCCTTGCTGATGTTCGCATTGAGAAGATCGAGCTAGAAACTGAGCCAATTAGCCTCGATTTGCGGCGATTACAGCAAAAAAACAGCAGTTTAGCCGCCGCACTGCGCCGACCAGCTGCGGGAGCTTTGCATCTTGTCCTCACGGAAACTAATGTTAATCAAGCTTTACAATCGGCAGCGGTCAAAGAACAAATTCAGACCCTGATTAATAATCTGATTCCCTCTAGGGAAGAATTTGGTAGCACAAAATATCAACTTAGTCAAGCAAATTTTAATTTTCTTAATAATAATCGAGTCACCCTCAGCCTGCAGCTAGAGACACAACGGCCAGACGAACCAGCAGCCACCCTCAATCTGAGCTTAGAAGTGGGATTTAAGCTAGTGCAGGGGCGAAAAATCGAGCTTATTGACCCCACAGCCACTCTTAATGGTCGTCGCATCTCCTCGCGCCTTCTCAAGGGGTTTGCCGAGGGTATATCCACCCAGTTAGATTTAAAAAACTTCGAGAAACAAGGAATTATCGCCCGCCTTCTCCAATTGCAGATTGACGATGATAAGCTGAGTATAGCCGCCTTTGGCAGAATTGAACCTCGATCGGGGAACCCCAATTAAATTTAACGGTCAGAAAACAGGAGATATTTCAGTGATCAGTGATCAGTAATCAGTAATCAGTGAAAAGAAAACGGCAATTTCTCTTTCAGTGATCGGTAAAAAGTGAAAAGACACTGGGAAACTGCTATTTAATACTGCTCACTTAATACATACCAATAACTGATAACTGATAACTGATAACTGATAACTAATAACTGATAACTAATAACTAATAACTGATAACTGATAACTGATAACTGATAACTGATAACTGATAACTGATAACTGATAACTGAATTATGCCTAGTTCTCGCTCTAGTGATAAAATCTCTTTGCCTTGGATAATTGGTATCGGCCTCGCTTTATTTACTGCTGGTGGGGCCACTGCTTGGTTTGCCGTCCATCACCTATCTTCCCCCCAGAAAACCAGCGAAAACCCGATTGAATCTCCTACTCCGGCGCCGATAAATCAATCACCAATTGTGGAACCGGTTTCTCCTGGTCCAGTGAAGACAAGTCCGACAGCAACTCCTGCAGCTATTCCTGTTAGGGAAACTCGACAGGTTTATTGGTTAAAAGTGACTGATACGGGTAATCAATTAGTCACCCAAGAAATTACCGTTCAAAAAGCGAATAGCGACGACCGAGAGTTAACAGCAGTATTGAAGATTCTATTAGCTGGTCCAAGTAATCCTCAGGATATGACTACTATTCCCCCCGGGACTAAATTACTGGATTTAAAAGTAGATAAAACGGGAATTAAGATTAATCTCTCGCGCGAGTTTGGCAATGATGATGGTCCTGATATGTTAATCGGTCGTTTGGCACAAATCATCTATACTACTACTACCGAGGATCCCAATGCCAAAGTCTGGATTCAAGTGGAAGGAAAACCCCTAGAATTATTAGGAGAAGGCCACGGTATTGAAGTTGTCCAACCGATGACTCGTAAGTTTTTTGAGGAGAATTATCAATTGTAAGTTGTCCGCGCATTTCAATTGTTTGTTGCGATAGCAAATTGAGGTTAACTAGGGGGATTACTGGGGGGATAGGGAAAAAGAATTGGATAGGGAAGTTTAATTCCTTCTTGCTGATAGCGTCGGTGTAGGAGTTTAATAAATTCGTGTTTAATGGTGAGATGTTGAAAAAATTCTTCTTCTACCACCTTGAGATAAACTGTTAGCACAATGCTATAGTAATCGAGTTTACCATAAAGAATCAAGGGTTTATAGTTACCGAGGTGAGGTTGCAATAACTGAGCGATTTCTTGCATAACTTCTAGGGTAACTTTTTCGACTTTTTCTAAGTCACTATCGTAACTAATGCCCACTTCCACGGGAATCAGTAGGGAGTGATCTGGTAAACTATAGTTACGGAAACTAGAAGAAATGATCTGAGCATTGGGAATGACCAAAATATTATTGGTAATTTCTTCGATGACTGTGCATCTTAAATCCACATCTCGCACATAACCAGCTTCTCCCGTTTTCAGTTCAATATAATCTCCCGGTCTAACTTTTTTAGAAGTGATAATATTAATCCCTGACATTAAATTAGCTAGGGTATTTTGGAGAGCTAAACCGAGGGAAACACCCCCAATACCAAAGGCAGTAAGCATCGGAGTTATCGAAATGCCAATCGAGCTTAAAATCAGCAAAAAACCGCAGCTAAAAATCAGAACTTTGGCGAGAAATTCAAATAGGGAAGTTAGGGAAGAAATGCCATCATCTCCCGTGGTATAAAATCGTAATATTTCCACGGATAATTGAGCAATAGCCCAAGTAGCTGAAGCTAAAAAAGCCACTAGCAGCAATTTTTTGCTCAGGAGAATCAGGTAGGGAAAGAGGGGAAGATTGGGAAGGGAGAGGGCAATATTTAAACCCAAAAGTCCGAACCAAAGTATGCTTAATCCACGAAGGGAACGTAAAACCCCTTCCGAGAAACGCAGGTTTTTTTCTCTGGCAATCGATAAAAGTTGACTGACAACGCGCTTTTCTACGAGCCATCCCAACAGCAGGAAACTGAGGACGATGGTGATAGGTAGGATAATATAGGGCCAATCTTCCAGTCTGGTTAATAGGTTCATTGCTAGAGGGTTAGAAAAAGATGCAGTTTTGTCTTATATTATTCTCCATTTGCCTATCTCTAGCAGCGGCGGTGGAATTTTGGGGCAAAAAGTTGCAAAATGTAAAGAGAAACTCATCTTTCCTTCGGCGGCCTTCGTGAATAGTCAGTTATTTAAACCAAAATTCGGGCTTTATCGACTCTTAATGGTTATAATCGTGGGTTTGTTGCTGATTAGCACCTTTTTAATCGCTTTTCATCTGGCTAAGATGTCGGATCCCTACATTAAAGAGGTGTTATCCCTACAAGGTAATGTCAGTCGCGGTTACGAAATCTTTCAGATTAACTGTGCTGCTTGTCACGGTCAGTTTGCTGATGGCATCGTCGGACCAAGTTTAGAGGACGTTTCCCATCGCAAATCGAGAATTAGTCTGATTGAACAGGTAATTAGCGGTAAAACCCCGCCGATGCCCAAATTTCAGCCTGATACTCAAGCTATGGCCGATTTATTGGTTTATTTAGAAAATCTTTCAAAAAACTGACTTGAAAGAGGGTGTGGGGTGTGGGGTGTAGGAAAGGAAACCTCTTTCATCTGTGGGGGTGAAAACTTTTTCATCGGGATTTACTCTTGGCTGACGTTGATGGTAAGCTAGGACTCGTTGAAACTGGGTGGAGAGTGGCAGGTGGGGAATGGAGAGGTGAGGGAATGGGGAATTTCAACTAAAACCCCAACACCCCCCGCAACGCACACGCAGTGACCACCCCAAAACCCAACCCCTGAGAAACTGATAAATTTTACTTATATAGAAAAATTTTGCTTCTATTTGGGTACGCTAGTAGAGACACTTAACGATAAATACTTATGTCTTGGCATTTCCAAGTTGAACCTGCAATTATGCAAGGAGATTTCTGGCAAGTTAGTCAGTTTTACGAAGAACTGATAGAAAGAGAACCCTTAGAAATTAGTCATTATTGGTATTTAGGATTAGCCTATCTTTTGGAAGCTCGGGAAGAAGAAGCACAAGCTACTTGGTTATTTGTCTTCACTCAAGGAGATGAACAGGAGGTGATGCTGTGGACAGCAGATTTAGTCAATATTTTGGATGGGGAAGCGCGCCGACAATTAGAGTTAGGCAATTTAGAAACCAGTTGGTTAATTCGAGGACATATTCGCGAGATTAGTCCCGATAATATTGATAATTTACTGCGGTTTATTTTATTAGCAATTAATTTGAATTATTTCGATAAAGAGCAGTTACAAGCTTGGTTATTTGTTGATGTGTTAAAAACAAGTAATTGCCAGAATCTAGAGTTAAGTTTATTGGAAGAAGTTTTAGAAAAATTTCTCGATTCTCAGATACCAGAAACCGTCCCTTACTTAGAGGCAATATTTCAATCTAACTGTCAGCGACAAACTTTTATCAAAGTAGTAGAAGCTAAAGTATTTTATCTAGCCATGAATAATAAACCATTGGCTATTGATATTATTAATACTTGTTTAGCAGTAGAACCGGAGCAAATTTGCCTGTTAGCTGAACTTTATCAATGTTATTTTGATAATCGAGATTTTGCTGCTGCTATGCAAGTAGCTAGTCAATTAAAAACAAGCTGTCGAGATTTGCCTTCTCAAGCTGTCGCTGATTATATTGCTCTTTATGTCAAATTATTTAGTGGTGATTGGGTCGATATTAAGGCAGATGTTGAAGAATATACAGAATCCTTGCAAAAAAGTATCGCTAATCGAGAATGTCCCAGATTATTGGATAAACCATCCCTAACAATTTTATCCCCTCTAACTTACCTAGAAGATAACCCAATAAAAAACCGTTATATTAGTAATTGTGTTGGTCAACTTTTTCAGGAATATGTTCGCAATAATTCTAACTGTAATTATCAGCAAAAATCGACTATTAAGGATACCAATAAAGTTCTGAAAATTGGCTATATTGCCCATACTTTATATAATCATTCTATCGGATTAATTTCTAGGTGGTTGATGAAGTATCATGACTATAATGAGTTTCATGTCTCCTTATATTTAGTATCTCAACAAGAAGATTTTATCACTGAAAATTGTTTTAGAAATCAGGTAAATGCTTGCTATAATTTACCTGTCGATCCTCAAATGATTGCTGAAAGAATCAGTCAAGATAACATTGATATTTTGGTGGATTTAGACAGCATCACTAATAACACAACTTGTCAAGTCATGGCACTTAAACCCGCACCAATACAAGTGACTTGGTTAGGTTTTGATGCGTCAGGAATTCCCGCAATTGATTACTATCTTGCTGATAATTACGTTTTACCAGCAGATGCACAGGAATATTACCGAGAAAAAATTTGGCGCTTACCTAATTCCTATATTTGTGTGGATGGTGTCGAGGTTGCTTACCCCTCTCTCCGAAGGGATGATTTAGGGATTCCAGAGGATGCAATTAATTACTTAACCGTACAAACGGGGGTTAAACGTAACCCTGAAACTATTCGACTTCAGCTACAAGTTTTAAAGGCAGTTCCTAATAGTTATTTGAGTATTCAAGGGTTAAGTGATGCTAAATCATTGGAAAAATTATTTTTCAAAGTTGCCGAGGAAGAAGGAATTAATTATGAGAGATTAAAAATCTTCCCCCTCTATCCCACAGGAATTTATCGAGCAAATTTAAGGATAGCTGATGTGGTTTTAGATACCTATCCCTTTACGGGAGGAATGACGACTTTAGATGTGCTGTGGATGGGGATTCCTTTAGTTACAAAAGTTGGTCAACAATGGTCATCGAGAAATAGTTATACTTTAATGGTTAATGCGGGAATTAGTGAGGGTATTGCTTGGAGTGATGAGGAGTATATCGATTGGGGAATTAAGTTAGGTAAGGATGAACAGTTGAGACGCAAAGTTATCGCTAAATTAGATGAATCTAGAAAAACTTCACCGATTTGGAATGCACGTCAGTTTACTAAAAATGTGGAAAATGCCTATCGTCAAATGTGGCAAATCTATTGTGAAAGTTAATCAGGGAGAATTAAATCATGTCTTGGCAAAATGAAGTTAAAACCGCTTTAGAAAACAATCAATACGATATTGTTAGTCAGTTTTACGAAGAACTGATAGAAAGAGAAACCACAGAAATTAGTTATTATTGGTATTTAGGATTAGCCTATCTTTTGCAAGGAAGAGAAGAAGAAGCGCAAACTACATGGTTATTCGTCCTCAGTCAAGGGGATGAACAGGAGGTGATGCTGTGGACAGTAGATTTAGTCAATATTTTGGATGGGGAAGCGCGAAGACAAGTTAAGCTAAAAAATTGGCAATTAAGCTGGGTAATTCGTCAGCATATCTACGAGATAAATCCAGATAACTTAGAAAATTTGTTATATCTAGTGCTGTTAGAAATTAAGCTAGAATATTTTTATCCCCAAAAACTTAAAGATTGGCAAATAGTTAATTTAATTAATTCGGACAAGTTAGAAACTTTCGATATAAATTTACTCCTACACACAATCTATAAACTTCTAGATTGGCCAGCGCAAGAAGTTTTGGATATTATCATAACCCTTTTAAAAATAGACTCACAACAATCGGCAATATTGGAAATTATCGAACAACATATTGAAAAAATTTATTATACTGATAAAACTAATGCTGTTATTTTGACTCTTAGCTGTCTAGATATTATACCCGATCACTTACAGCTTTTGTACAAAATTCGTCAATACTATATCGAGACTGGTAACTTTGATTTGGCCTTAGAAACTGCCAATAAAATCAGGAATTTATCCAATGATAAAGTATCAAAACTGGATAGTATTTATCTGCTGCTCTATACGGAACTTTTAGCAGGTAATTGGTTAAATATTGGCAATAAAGCTCAGGAATATTATCAAGCAATTCAAAATAATTTAGAACGGTGTCAATGTCCCATGAGAAATCAAGCTGAGGTTATTTCTATCACTTCTCCCTTAGCTTATTTAAAAGATGACTTAGTAGGCAATCGCTGGTTAACTAATCAGTTAGCTAAACTATTTCAAGAGGCAGTTAGAAAAAAAATTAATCAAGTTACTATCGAGTCTCAGAAACCTAAAGATGTCAATAAAAAACTAAACATTGGCTATATTGCCCATACTTTACGGCGACATTCCGTCGGGTTTTTAAGTCGCTGGTTAATTCATTATCATCAACGAGATAACTTTAATATTCATCTCTACCTAGTCAATCAAGTCGAGGATGATATTACGGAACAATGGTTTAAAAATAAGGTGGATAGGTATGATAATTTACCAGCAAATCACCAAATTATTGCTGAACAAATCAATCAAGATAACATCGATATTTTAGTAGATTTAGATAGTATAACTAATGATGCCACCTGTCGAGTTATGGCAATTAAACCCGCACCAATTCAAATAACATGGTTAGGATTAGATGCCACGGGAATACCTGCTATTGATTACTTCCTTGTAGATAATTTAGTTCTAGAAAAAAATGCCCAAGAGTTTTATCAAGAGAAGCTTTGGCGCTTGCCTAACTGTTATCTTGCCGTGGATGGATTTGAAATCGGAACACCAACGCTAACCCGAGAGGATTTAAACATACCAGCAGAGGCAATTACTTATTTAACTTTGCAAGTGGGATTAAAAAGAAATCCTGCCACAATTCGCTTACAAATGCAGATTATTAAAGCAGTACCTAACAGTTATTTATTAATCAAAGGTGCGGGAAGTGAAAAGCTGATCAAAGATTTATTTATCAGCATTGCTAAAGAGGAAGGAATCGATGAAAATAGATTGCGCTTTCTCTCAGGAGTTGCTACGGAGGAAATTCATCGCGCTAATCTCCAAATTGCCGATGTGGTACTCGATACCTATCCCTACAGTGGTGCAACCACTACTCTAGAAACTCTTTGGATGGGTATTCCTGTAGTGACAAAAGTTGGTCAACAATGGGCCAGTCGTAACAGTTATACTTTTATGACTTATGCGGGAATTAGCGAGGGTATTGCTTGGAGTGATGAGGAGTATATTCAGTGGGGAATAAAATTAGGAATGGATGAGGAATTAAGAAAAAAAATAGCCATGCAATTGCAAGCTTCTCGTCAAACAGCACCGCTTTGGAATGCACGTCAGTTTACTAAAGATGTGGAAAGCGCCTATCGTCAAATGTGGCAAATCTATTGTGAAAGTTAATTAGGGAGAATTAAATCATGTCTTGGCACAATGAAGTTAAAACCGCTTTAGAAAACAATCAATACGATATTGTTAGCCAGTTTTACGAAGAACTGATAGAAAGAGAAACCACAGAAATTAGTTATTATTGGTATTTAGGATTAGCCTATCTTTTGGAAGCTAGGGAAGAAGAAGCGCAAACTACTTGGTTATTTGTTTTCACTCAAGGAGATGAACAGGAAACCGAGTCATGGCTGCTAGAATTAAGCAATATTTTAGCAGCCGAAGCTAACCGACAATTAGAGTTAGAAAATCTAGAAATCTCTTGGTTAATTCGTAAACATCTACAGGAAATTAATCCTAGCTATCTCGATAATTTACTGCATTTAACCCTCGTTGAAATTAAATTAAATAGATTTCATCCTCAACAACTGCAAGAATGGCAAATACTAGAATTAATTACCCAGGGTTCAGTTAACTCTCAATTATTGGAACGGGTAGTAATTGCCGTCATACCTTACGCTCATAAATATACCATAGAATTAGTTCGATTAAGTTTACCCTATCTCGGCAATTCTCTAGAATTACTTAATCACGTCATCACTGTTACCCGACGCTTTGCTTTTGAGAAATATCAACCTATTTATTCCGTTGACTTAGCGGAAGCTTTTCTTCCCCTTTATCCCGAAAATTTGTACTTAGTAGCTAATTTATTTTGGTTTTATGTCTCTGTCCCTAACTACCCAAAAGCGATAGACTTTATCAAAGAATTTAAAGAAAAAAGAGAAACAATTGATTTAAAAATGTTTAGTCAATCTCTCCTCTTTAGTGGTTCTTTACGAGCCTCAAAATGGAATGACATTCCTAGTATTTATCAAGAGTATAAACACTTAATTCAAGAATTTATAGAAAAAAAGCCTCAAGATATACATCCCTTAGTTAGAGAAAATTTACTAACAGTTATGAACCCGATTTCTTACTATGAAGATAACCCGAAAGAGAATCGACCGCTTTTAAATCAGATTGGCAGTTTTTTCCAAGAAACCTACAAAGAAATGCTGGGTTTTCAAGAGGAAAGTTTTGACAAACCGAGAGAATATAATCCCGATAAAAAACTTAAAATTGGTTACATTGCCCAAACCTTAAAACGTCATCCAGTCGGTTTATTGAGTCGTTGGACTATTAATTATCACAATCGTGAACAGTTTGATATCCATCTTTATATGGTGAGTCAACCTGTGGATGAAATAACGAAACAATGGTTTTCTAATCCCGCAGATAAAATCTATCATGCTACTGCTGATTCCCTAGCAACCTACCGCAAAATTAAAGAAGATAACATCGATATTCTTGTGGACTTGGATAGTGGTACTGGACCAATGGTTGTCCAAGTTATTGCCTTAAAACCTGCTCCTATTCAAGTTAACTGGTTAGGTTTTGATGGTTCTGGTTTACCCGCAGTAGATTATCTTTTAGCGGATCCTTATGTACTACCAGAAAATGCCCCAGAATATTATCAAGAAAAAATCTGGCGTTTACCTGATGCTTTTGTCGCTATGGATGGTTTTGAAATAGCCGTTCCTACCCTGCGAAGAGAAGATTTAGGTATTAATAACGATGCGGTTATTTACCTAAGTTCTCAAACTGCAATTAAGCGTAATCCTGCGATGATTCGCTTACAAATGCAAATCATTAAATCTGTACCCAATAGTTATTTCCTGATTCAAGGAGTTGCTGATGATAATTCTCTCTGGGATTTATTCTGTCAAATTGCCGCAGAAGTTGGGGTAGAAACTAATCGAATTAAGATGCTTCCTATCTATCAGACGGAAACCTACAGGGCAAATTTAGCCATCGCTGATGTGGTTTTGGACACCTATCCCTTTAACGGTGGTACAACCACCCTAGAAACCCTCTGGATGGGAATTCCTCTGGTGGTTAAAGTGGGGCAACAATGGTCATCACGCAACGGTTATACTTTAATGATGAATGCGGGAATAACTGAGGGTATAGCTTGGAGTGATGAAGAATATGTGCAGTGGGGAATTAAGTTAGGATTGGATAAAAATTTGAGAGAAGAAGTCCGTTGGAAACTCCGAAAGTCTCGTCATACATCTCCCCTCTGGAATGCCAAACAATTTACCAGAGATTTAGAAACTGCTTATCGGCAAATGTGGAATATTTATTGTCAATCTTAGCGGATAAAAACTATGCAATGGCATCAAGACATACAAACTTATTTAAACGATAACAATTATCAACTGGTGTTGCAGTTTTATGAACAATTAGCTGAAAACAATTCTCCAGCAATTGAGGATTATTTTTATCTAGGATTAGCCTATCTTTTACAAGATAGAGAAGAAGACGCGCAAGCTACTTGGTTACTGGTGTTGAGTCAAGCAGCCGAATCAGAATTATCGGGGTGGATAGAAACTTTAACTCAAATCTTAGATGCAGAGGCAACCAGACAAGAAAATTCCCAAAGACTAGAGACAAGCTATCTAATTCGATTGCATCTACAAAACCTTAATCCTAGTTTTTTAAATAATCTCCTGCATCTGATGGAATTAGAAATACAATTCCAAATATTTGCGATGGAAAAGTGCAATGATTGGTGTGTATTTGAACTGTTAGAGAATACAGCTACAGCAGCAATTAATCTTGATTTACTGCTGCGAGTGACGGAAAAAGTTTTAATCTACCCCTGTACTGATACCATCCACTTTTTAGAATTAGCAGCCTTACATATCAATAATCCAGAAATAATTGCAGCCAAAGTTATATCAGCAATTGTCAATTATGCTTATCAACAAAAGCAAAGTGTATTTGCTATTAATTTAGTAGAACTTTGTTTGCGCTTTCTCCCAGAGGATTTATACTTACAAAATAGTTTGTTTAATCTTTATAAAACCACCACTGTTGACTATAAAAAAGCTCTAGAAATTGCCGATAATTTTTATAAAATTTGCCAGACAACTACTGAAAAGCTCTTGGGAATTTCTCTAGTGATTGGTATTTTACAAGCTAAGGGAGACTGGGGAAATTTACCTAAATTTATCGATGAATTAATACAACTAATCGAGCGACAAATTAATGCCAAACAATTTAATGCACGTCCTTTTATTATCGACTCTATTTTAGGAGTTACTATCTGTCTTCCCTACTATCAAGATAATCCGAAAATCAATCGCTATTTACAAAGTAAACTAGCAGAAATTTTTCAAGCAGATGTAAGAACCCGCTATAACTATATTGCTCCTGTTTCGTCTCCAAAATCTCCAGCAAGAAAAATAAAAATTGGTTATATTGCCTATACTCTCCGTCGTCATTCTGTGGGTTGGTTAAGTCGCTGGTTATTTCACTATCATAATCGAGATAAATTTGAAATTTACACCTATTTTGTCAACCAAGCAGCGGACGAAATTACTGAAAAATGGTTTATAAATAACTCAAATTATAGCTATAACTTGCCAGCAAAAATTGAACAAATAACTGCCCAAATTCGTCAAGATAACTTAGATATTCTAGTGGATATTGATAGCTTAACCAATAATACAACTTATCTAGTAATGGCCTTAAAACCCGCACCGATACAGGTAACTTGGTTAGGATTAGATGCGTCGGGAATCCCTGCGATTGATTATTTTATTGCCGATAACTACGTTTTACCCGAAAATGCTGAAGAAATTTATTCAGAAAAAATCATCCGACTTCCTAACTCTTATTTATCCGTGGATGGTTTTGAAGTGGGTGTTCCCACTAGGAGAAGAACTGATTTAAATATTCCCGATGATGCTATTATTTATCTGACCGTGCAATCGGGATTAAAACGCAACTTAAACATGATTTATCGGCAATTGCAGATTCTCCAACAGGTTCCTAATAGCTATCTTTTAATCAAAGGTTTTGCCGACAAAGAAACCATTCGAGAATTATTTCTCAAAAGTGCCGACGAATTGGGAATTAGTCAAGATAGATTAAGATTTTTGCCCAATGATTTCAATGAGGAAACCCATCGCGCTAATCTAGGAATTGCTGATATAATTCTCGATACCTATCCCTATAGTGGTGCTACCACAACCCTAGAAACCCTCTGGATGGGGATTCCTTTAGTCACTAGGGTTGGTGAACAATTTGCAGCCCGCAATAGCTATACTTTTATGAAAAATGCTGGCATTAGTCAGGGTATAGCTTGGAGTGATGAAGAATATGTGCAGTGGGGAATTAAGCTAGGATTGGATAAAAATTTGCGGGAAGAAGTCCGTTATCAATTACGTCAATCTCGTCATACATCTCCCCTCTGGAATGCCAAACAATTTACCAGAGATTTAGAAACTGCTTATCAACAAATGTGGAATATTTAGGGTGCATCTCATTTTTGTCAATCTACTAAGTTGGGATTTTTAAGGGAAAACTCTCTTTTAAAATTGGGCTTTACTTCCGATTTTATCGCTCAATCCAAGCTTTTGGGGGGTAGAACCCCCCAAACCCCTAGGGTTGATTCATAGTAGGGTTGATTCATGAATCAACCCTACCCAAACCCCCGTTGGGGGCGTGGCGCCGCCCCCAAACCCCGGAGCGCATTAGCTTTTCGGTGGGCTGCTTACAGGCAGTTATTAATACATTTGTACGCACTTGAGAGTGACTGATAATTGCTGATTGTCGGTATTTTTGCAAATGTTGAGATGCAGCCTTCCTACCTTCTCCCCACACCCCACACCCCACACCTTTTAAAAAGAATCTAGTTTGACTCACTCGGTTTCACCGGTATTATGACCACAGAGATCATAATAGCTACAGAAACTGCACGATTAGATACCAAAGTCCCCCACAGATAGAAGATAATCAATATTTATCAGTATTGGAAGCCTTCAGCATGGTTCATTTAACGCCCAATCCTAGCTATAGTTTAAGTCTCAAGATAGAAATCCCCAATCAAGCGGGAACCTTCGCTTCTGTCCTCAATGCGATCGCCGATGTGGGGGGGAATTTAGGGCAAATTTCTCTAATCGAACGCAATTTAAAGATTAGCACCCGCGAGGTGATGGTTGATGCCGCTAGTACCGACCAAGCGGAACAGATTATCGCTGCGGTTAAAGCGCTACCAGATGTTAAACTCCTGAAAGTTTCCGATCGCACCTTCGACCTCCATCGTCGGGGTAAAATCTCCATTGAAAGTCGTATTCCCCTCACCTCCCAAGATGACCTGGCCATGGCCTACACCCCCGGAGTTGGTCGCATCTGCACCGCTATTGCCCACCAACCCGAACAAGTGTACTCATTGACCATCAAGGGTAACACCGTCGCTGTAGTGACCGATGGTAGCGCGGTCTTAGGATTAGGAAATCTCGGGCCAGAGGCTGCCTTGCCGGTAATGGAAGGGAAAGCGATGTTATTCAAGGAATTCGCCGGAATTGATGCTTTTCCCATCTGTTTAGCCACCCAAGACCCCGAAGAAATCATCGCAACCGTCAAAAGAATCGCTCCGGTTTTTGGGGGTATTAACCTAGAGGATATCGGCGCTCCCCGCTGTTTTGAAATTGAGAAACGTCTGCGAGCGGAATTAAATATTCCCGTTTTCCACGATGATCAACATGGTACAGCGATCGTTTCCCTGGCTGCCCTGATTAATGCCCTCAAATTGGTCAAAAAATCGCTTGATACAGCCAAAATCGTCATTAATGGTGCAGGTGCAGCGGGAATCGCCATCGCTACTCTCTTTAAAACCGCAGGAGCTACAGATATAACCCTCTGTGATTCCCTTGGTATCCTCTCCCAAAACCGGGACGATTTAACCCCAGAAAAACAAGCTTGGGCCGTGGCTGCCAGTGGTAAGCTAGGGGATGCTCTCAAAGGTGCTGATGTCTTCTTGGGAGTGAGCGCACCGGGGGTATTGACTCCCGAAATGGTCAAGGGAATGGCTAAAAATGCGATCGTCTTTGCCATGGCTAATCCGATTCCCGAAATTCAACCGGAATTAATCAATGATTTAGTGGCCGTGGTGGCTACCGGACGCAGCGATTATCCCAATCAGATTAATAATGTTCTCGCTTTCCCCGGATTATTTCGCGGGGCCTTGGACTGTCGCGCTAGGGCAATCACCGATAATATGTATCTGGAAGCGGCCAAAGCGATCGCTTCTTTGATCACTCCTGCTAATCTCAATCGAGAGAATATTATTCCCTCGGTTTTTGATAGTCGTGTAGTTACGGCTGTGGCCGCCGCCGTTCAACACGCTGCTCGTCAAGATGGAGTGGCCGGGGAATAATGTAATTATCGTGCAGGAGGGTAAGTGAACCGTGAAACCGATCGATGATATTCCCGAAGCTTTGCGGGACAGCCAGTACAGAAAAACTACTAATCCTAATGGTCTCATAGCGATCGCAAGCGGTTTACTTGCTCTGGTGGGAACCGGCCTAATTGCCATAGCAGTCTTGAATCGTCCCCCTGCTTCCGTAAAAAAACCGGTTATTAACCCATCACCCCCCATTAAAGCCACTCCTAGCCCCATTGAGAACATTTTAGGTCATTTACCCTATCAAGAGGCCCCAGAGACGGAATTAGCCCCCATTACTGGGGATGGTGCTATGCGTTTAAGGAAACCGGCAGCCAAGGCTTTTATCCAGATGCAGAGTGACGCGAGGAGGTCGGGGGTGATTTTAATGCCGATTTCCGCATTTCGATCGAAAGCAACCCAAGAAAAGCTCTTTTTTGAAGTTAAAAAACAACGCAATCAGGAAACCCGCAAACGAGCAGAAGTGAGCGCACCTCCGGGTTACAGCGAACATCATACCGGTTATGCGATCGATATTGGCGATGGTCGCGCTCCCGCAACGAATTTAAATCTTAGTTTTGCTAATACTGCCGCTTTTCGTTGGTTGCAAAATAACGCTGCCCAGTATAGTTTCGAGTTATCTTTCCCTGAAAATAATCCCCAGGGTATTAGTTATGAACCTTGGCACTGGCGTTTTGTCGGGGATAGTGACAGTTTAGAAACTTTTTATAAAGCCCAACAATTAGGAAAACAAAAATAGGATAACCTTATCGGCAATTGCCTCCTGTAGGGGCGAAGCATTCGGACAATAACCTATCGCTGAAACCAGAAATTTTCTATCCGAATGCTTCGCCCGTACTTTTTCAACTTTTTAGAAAACCCAACAATTAGGAAAACAAAAATAAGATAACCTTATCGGCAATTGCCTCCTGTAGGGGCGAAGCATTCGGACAATAACCTATCGCTGAAACCAGAGATTTTCTATCCGAATGCTTCGCCCGTACTTTTTCAGCAGACCCTAAATATTGCCGTAACGCACCAACAGAAAAAGTTTTTTATGTGTTAGCAAAGCGCGTAACACATCCTACACCTAATGGCGGGGGGTTGTGGACATTTCTAACGAGAGAATCTGGCCGCCAATCGATTCCGTTGCCAATTTTTCAGAGCTAGTCCCACTATATTGCTTATAATTGAAGGTATTAAAAGCGTTAATCCGGGTTCCTTCTCGAACTAACAGACAGCATCAATGATTGACTGGACTCCCTATCTCGAATCAATCTCGGAAAAGTACGCCCAGTGGGAGACATTTTACACCCTCACGGACGTAGAGGGAAAAACACGCTCGTCGAAAACTGCACCTTTGCTAAGGGATTTATGGGTGCAGACGATTGAAAAAGAACCAGAAAACCCACAAGAAAGAGCAGAAAGACCAGAAAAAACCGAAAGATTCACAGTTTTAGATGGTTTACGCAAGTATGCCGCTAATCACGTTCATGTTCTTTTAAAAGGTCGTCCCGGTTCAGGAAAATCGACCGCTTTAGCCAGATTATTATTAGAAGAATCCGTAGAGGCCCAAAGCTTGCGCCTAAATCAACAAAATCAGGCTAAAATCATTCAAATTCCCATTCTCATCGAATTACGCTTGTATGAAACCTCAATTCTTGATTTAATTTTACAATTCCTGAAACGCCATAAATTAATTATTGATAGTAATACCCTAGAAAGTTGGCTGTTAGAAAATCATAATTTTAGACCATTATTATTATTTGATGGTATCAATGAATTGCCCTCAGATACTGCACGACGAGATTTAAAAAACTTTCGCCAGCAGTATGCAGAAATTTCGATGATTTTCACCACAAGGGATTTAGGCAGCGACGACTTAAACATTGAAAAAAAGCTGGAAATGCTCCCCCTGACTGAACCACAGATGCGGGATTTTGTCAAGGCCTATTTGCCTGAAAAAGGCGAAGAAATGCTTAAACAGTTGGGAAATCGTCTCAAGGAATTTGGCCAGACTCCTCTGCTTTTGTGGATGCTTTGTTCAGTTTTTGATAATAATCAGAACAAAATTCCTGCTAATTTAGGCTTAGTTTTCCAGATTTTTACAGGAATTTATGACAAGAAATTAAAAGCAGATGTTCCTACTTACCAAGAATCGCGGGATTGGTGGCGAGAATTGCTGCAAGTGTTAGCTTGGAAAATGACCCAAGGGGAGTCAAAAACCGAGATTCAGGTGGCTATTTCCCGAACAGAAGCAGAGGAAGAATTAAGCAAATTTATCAAAAATAAAGGATTCCCAGAATATTACAGTAAGCAGTGGTTAAAGGATTTACTGAAATATCATCTAATTCACCTAGAAGGTAATGATAAAATTGCTTTTCGCCATCAACTGATTCAAGAGTATTACACGGCTGAGGAATTAAAGAAAAAGTTACGCAATCTCAGTGATGAGCAGTTACAGTGGGACTATTTGAATTATCTCAAATGGACGGAACCTATGGCGTTGCTGCTGGGGTTATTGGATGATGAAACCCAAGCAAAACAGGTGGTTAAATTAGGGTTAGAGATTGATTTAAAATTAGGAGCGAGGTTAGCAGGAGAAGTCAACTTTAAGTTTCAAAAGCAGACAGTGGGGTTAGTGCTTGGGTTGGATGTACCGAAACGGTTTAAGGTGGAGTTATTGGGATTAACAAAGTCTAATCAAGTTGTTAATGAGTTAAACCAAGCTTTAGAAGACTCTGATAATCATGTTCGTGGGTACGTAGCCGAGGCTTTGGGTAAAATTGGCTCGGAAACAGCCATTGCGGGGTTACTCAAGGCTTTAGAAGACTCTAATAATCATGTTCGTGGGTACGTAGCCTTCGCTTTGGGTAATATTGGCTCGGAAACAGCCATTCCGGAGTTACTCAAGGCTTTAGAAGACTCTGATTATTATGTTCGTATGTCCGCAGCCTTCGCTTTGGGTAATATTGGCTCGGAAACAGCCATTCCGGAGTTACTCAAGGCTTTAGAAGACTCTAATAGGTATGTTCGTAGGAAGGCAGTCGAGGCTTTGGGTAATATTGGCTCGGAAACAGCCATTCCGGAGTTACTCAAGGCTTTAGAAGACTCTGATAAAGATGTTCGTGGGAAGGCAGTCGAGGCTTTGGGTAAAATTGGCACAGAAACAACCATTCCAGAGTTACTCAAGGCTTTAGAACACTCTGATGATGATGTTCGTAGCAACGCAGTCAAGGCTTTGGGTAAGATTGGCACAGAAACAGCGATTCCGGGGTTACTCAAGGCTTTAGAAGACTCTGATTGGAATGTTCGTAGGAACGCAGCCTTCGCTTTGGGTAAGATTGGCTCAGAAACAGCCATTCCGGGATTACTCAAGGCTTTAAAAGACTCTGATTGGAATGTTCGTTGGAACGCAGCCGAGGCTTTGGGTAATATTGGCTCAGAAACAGCGATTCCGGGATTACTCAAGGCTTTAGAAGACTCTGATAGGTTTGTTCGTGGGAAGGCAGCCTTCGCTTTGGGTAAAATTGGCTCAGAAACAGCCATTCCGGGATTACTCAAGGCTTTAGAAGACTCTGATAACAATGTTCGTGGGAAAGCAGCCTTCGCTTTGGGTAATATTGGCTCGGGAGCGGCTATTCCGGATTTACTCAAGGCTTTAGAAGACTCTAATGATGATGTTCGTTGGTACGCAGCCGAGGCTTTGGGTAAGATTGGCACAGAAACAGCCATTCCGGGGTTACTCAAGGCTTTAGAAGACTCTGATAGCGATGTTCGTTGGTACGCAGCCGAGGCTTTGGGTAAGATTGGCACAGAAACAGCCATTGCGGGGTTACTCAAGGCTTTAGAAGACTCTAATGATGATGTTCGTTGGAACGCAGCCTTCGCTTTGGGTAAGATTGGCTCAGAAACAGCGATTCCGGGGTTACTCAAGGCTTTAGAAGACTCTGATGAGTATCTTCGTAGTGATGCAGCCGAGGCTTTGGGTAAAATTGGCTCGGAAACAGCCATTCTGGGGATACTCAAGGCTTTAGAAGACTCTAATGAGGATGTTCGTAGTAACGCAGCCGAGGCTTTAGGTAAGATTGGCTCGGAAACAACCATTCCAGAGTTACTCAAGGCTTTAGAACACTCTGATGATTATGTTCGTTGGAACGCAGTCGAGGCTTTGGGTAAGATTGGCACAGAAACAGCCATTCCGGGGTTACTCAAGGCTTTAGAACACTCTGATGATTATGTTCGTTGGAACGCAGCCGAGGCTTTGGGTAATATTGGCTCAGAAACAGCTATTCCGGGGTTACTCAAGGCTTTAGAAGACTCTGATAGCCATGTTCGTATGTCCGCAGCCTTCGCTTTGGGTAACATTGGCTCAGAAACAACCATTCCGGGGTTACTCAAGGCTTTAGAAGACTCTGATAGCGATGTTCGTATGTCCGCAGCCGAGGCTTTGGGTAATATTGGCTCAGAAGCGGCGATGACTGAACTTATCAAATGCCTAAAAAATCCTGATTTTGTCACATTAAATAATGGCGATACTCTCTCTCAAGCTAGAAAAGCACTAGACACAATTCAAAACAAACTTAAATACTATCACCCCCTCCCTGAATCTATTTCTTACTCCACTCAATCCCCAACCTCTGAAACCTCATCTATTACCTATGATTTAAGAGGAGCTATCATTAGCAATTTAGCTCATAATGTGCAAGGAAGCCAACAGAATTATCCCCAGCAACCTAATAACAATAACCCAGAGAAAAAATAACATGGTTCAGCAACTTAATAACACCCAAATCGCCATCAATACTTTATTGAATAAACTCAACGATTCTCTCCCCCAGATCCGCGCTAAAGCTGCCGAAGCCTTGAGCAAAATTGGCAATAGCAGCCTTGCCGACACCTTAGTATCCCATTTAATAGGAGAAAATGATCTTAATGTTCGCATAAATCTGATTCGAGCTTTAGGAGAAATTGGCAATGAATCCGCAATTCCTTATCTAGCTTCCTGCTTATCTGATACTAATCCCGATATTCGGATAATCACGGCGGAATCTCTCGGAAAAATTGGTAGTGAAAAAGCAATATCCTATCTCATTCAATCCCTACAAGATACGGAAGTAAAAGTTCGTGTCACAGCCACAATTGCTTTAGGTGAAATTGGACTAGAAGATGTTATTCCTTATCTAGTAAATGTTTGTTCCGATGAAGATGATAGCGTTCGTTTCAGTGCTGTTGATGCCCTCGGTAAAATTGGCTCTCGTTATGCAGTAAACTGATATGAAATTGAGTACAGAATCCCTCGATTTAATTATCAGAACTCTTGCCAAAAGACTATTCACAGACAAGAACCCAAGTATTCGGATTAAAGCCGCTCAATCCTTATTTTGATCCCCCTAAATCCCCCTTGAAAAGGGGGACTTGAATTCGACGTATCGCTTTCATTCAGAGAAATGTTCTCAGTTTTGCCATTATGGATGCTATAATTAGGGCTTGCTGAATAAATGTGAAATGTAGGCAAGATAGGGGTTTTGTGGCTTTTCTTGCGAAACAGGTGCAAGATTTTGAGAGAATCGTGCTTCAAAACCTTGCGTCTTCATCGGCCCGCGTCCTGTAGGGGCGAAGCATTCGGGCAATAACCTATCGGTGAAACCAGAGATTTTCTATCCGAATGCTTCGCCCGTACTTTTTGCCGCAAACCCTAATTATCATCAGTAATCTTCAATCTTTTAATCCTATGTCAGAAACTCCTAAATATGACCTTCGTGGAGCAAATATTGCTAACTTTGCCGATACGGTGCAAGGAGATCAAAAAGCCGTTCAACATAATTACGCCACACCCCAAAATTTAGCCGAAGCCGCTCAAGAAATCCAACAACTTATCAGCCAACTCACCCAAACTTATCCCACTAATACCGAAGTTGAAAAACAAACTTTTGTCGCACAAGTTGACGCAGAAATCCAGAAAAATTCTCGCCTAAGAAGCATTTTAATCACGGGAGGAATTGAATTAATTAAAATTCTCTGTCCTCCCCTCGGTATTCCCATTGAAATGGGTAAAAAATGGCTAGAAACTGCTAATTTAAGTGAGTAAACCTAGAGGTTTAATAATCTTCTAATGATACAAATCCCGAAGTCCGCCGCTGATGGGTTTTATTTTTGAATTAGCACAATTATAACCATAAGTCAAGCTTTTTTGATGATAATTAACTTTTTTGTTGGTGATATTTTGACTTTGTTCTGGTATTGGAGAGAACCAGTATTTCTATTCTAATAAAGTCTCTTTAATTGTTGTTAAAACTTTGCTATCTTTGACCATCCAAGCATGAAGCAATACAGGAATGGAAATTTCTTTGCCCACCGATAAACGGGAACTATGGGCAGGAAATATCATTAAATCGTAGGGAGTCCAGATAATTGTGGTTTTAATTTTATTTAAAATTTGTTGACAATCTTTATTTAAATCCTCTAGAAATTGACTCCCCGGCTGCATTTGTCTAATCCCATCTAAGGGTAAACTATACGCGGTTAAAGTGCCTCGATTCGGAGCAGAAATATTTAGGTAACGTTGCACTCTTGCCACTCCTCCCAATCTTTGCAGGTAGTAGCGAGTAATTAATCCTCCCATACTAAACCCAATCAGATCTACTTTCTGCTCTTTAGCAAAGTTTTTCTCGATATAATTCTCCACCTGACTGGCTAAAACTTCTAACTTTTTGTAACCATGATTGGGAATTAGGTTAAAACTATGCACCTGCCAACCATGATAGTTTAAATACTCGCTCATCGGTTTAAAAACAGCAGTAGTGTCCAGAAAACCATGCACCAAAACAACGGGATTCATAGATGAGATTTTATCCTTGAATTCTGAATCTATTCTAACGGATGATCGGGGTAATGAGCGAAAAATTTTTGGGAAGAGCCTATCTACTAGGTACGGCTACCGGCAACTTCTAAGGATTAGGGAAAAAACCAAAAAGTTTAGCTGCACCTCCTAAAATAGCGACTACCAATGCTATCAGAATCCCTCGATTGGTGAATTCCTGATAGGCAACCCTTGCAGTTAATCCCTCGATTTTTGTGCTTACTCGTTCATCCAAAGCTTTGATTTCTCCCTTGAGTTCGGCCTGTCCTATTTCTACTTTAGTTAACCGGTCTTCTATCTTGTCAAATCTCTCGTCAATACGTTTTTCCAGAGAGTCGATTTTCTCGTCAAGGCGTTTTTCCAGAGAGTCGATTTTCCCCTCAATCCTTGTCAGGACAGCTTCTAGGGAATAAGTGACAGTTTCGTTAGACATTTTGAGCAACTCCAAAAGTCAAATCTTCAGGGCTAAATGCTGGGGGCTATATCTTACGGAAAAATCAGGAGTCTGTAGGCGGACACGGATTCCCATTATAATAAAATTATAAGTCAAGACTTGAATTTTTGTCAAGCTTTTTTTTTGACGGCAATCAATGGCAAGAATTTCGGGGAAGTATTTAGCCACCGATGCCTAACCGTCCCGCTAAACTAGGGCTTAAAGGAATCAGAGTCGCTAACATTAAAAAGAGCAGTAATAAACCCCAACCAGCGCGGGTGTCATCGGGTTCGGTTAACTCGTTTAAACTAGGTCTTTCCAACTCTCTTTGTAAAAAAGCGACTAAAATTGTCCAATAAAGAGGAATCGGATTGCTAGAATTAACTAAGGAAATAATGCCCAGAATAACCAAAGTGGCCACAGTGGTACGGCGGGCAATTTTGCGACCATAAATAGCCTGAACAATTCTGCCACCATCTAACTGTCCGGCGGGCAGTAAATTAAGGGCAGTAATCACCAATCCTAACCAACCGATAACAGTTAAAGGATGCACGGAGATAACGGCATTTTGTAACTCGTCGCCCAAAACTATCCGCGCTAAAAAACTCACTAAAATTGAACTTTGGAAAAAGTTACTAGGGATTTGAAAAAGGCTGGCCGAATTAGATAAAGTCAGTCCAACAATTAACAAGATTAAAGAAACCAAACCTCCCAAAGCAGGACCAGCGAAAGCTATATCAAATAGGACACTGCGGTTAGGTAATAAAGATTCAAAACGAGTAATCGCCCCAAAAGAACCAATCTGCCAAGTGGGAAGAAAATAGGGTAAACTGAGACGAACATTATGGCGTTTAGCGATAATTAGATGACCGATTTCGTGGGCAATTAATACCGACCATAAACCCAAACTCAGGGGAATTGCTTCTCGATATCTCTGCCAATTACTAAACAAATCAAAACCCAATAAAATTCCCGCTGCTTCTAAGCTGGTGACAATAGTAGCCACTAACAAAACTAAAGCGAGATTTTTTTGAGCAAGAGTTGCAGGACTAGGATCATTAGTTTTGGGAAGGATAATTACCACCGGTTTTTCCTCGGTTCCTTCCACCAAAAATAAACGATATTTATCGCCAAAATGATTACTTAATTTCTGGGTTAAGCGCGAGTGAACTAGATCCGGTTCTCCCCGTAAATTGCCTTTAAAAATTGCCCCTTCCTGAAAAGAGATAGTCTCGGTGGCAAAAAAAGTATCTATCCCAAAAATACTCTGAATAACTTTTAGATCCTGTTCGGAAATTGGCATCACATCCGGCACAATTGCTGTCACCGCTGCCGGGGTTTCTAGGGGAGTAACGGACTGGCTAACCGCTGGGTTAACTTTTGGTTCAATTATCTGATTGGTTTTCAGTAAGCGTAAACGCTTGCCTAAATAAATATAGATAATTGTGGAAGCAACCAGTAAAAAGAGAATTACCGCTAGATTGAGTTCAATTCCCGCCGCAAATAGCCCGAAAAAAATTAACCAAGGAGCGATTAGTACCAAGGATTGTAACCAAGCTAAAATTCCCAGTTGGCCGTAGGGTTTAGACCGATAAAAACTCCAAGTCAAGATACCAGCAGCGACGAGGAAAATGACAGCGATCGCAGCAATTTCCGAAGAAATATTAACCATAGGAAAGTCAAAATCAATAGGTTTTTATCAATCAATTTGATTATAAGCTTGCAGAGCGGCCCGTAATTGACCCCGATGTTTTTGTAACAATTCTTGTCCTGCATCCGCCGAAAGTCCCGTTTTCTGCATTAACAAAGCCAATTTAACCCGGCGGCCACTTTTTTCCAGTAAAATTGCCGCTTCCTCGCGACTAATATCGGTAAGGTGGCAGATAATCCGCAGGGCGCGGTCATGGAGTTTATGATTAGTAACAGCCACATCGACCATCTGGTTGCCGTAAACCTTGCCTAACATTACCATTGTCCCTGTGGAAAGGATATTTAAAGCCATTTTCGTCACCGTTCCCGCTTTCAGGCGCGTGGAGCCGGCCAAAAGTTCTGGTCCGGTCAATAAGCGGATATCCACATCCACAGGAATCTCCACTTGTTCGGCGGGGACACAACTAATGGCAATCGTCGTCGCACCTCGCTGTTTTGCCGCCTGTAAAGCCCCGTGAACGTAGGGGGTGGTACCCCCGGCGGTAATCCCCACTACCACGTCTAATTCGTGAATTTCTCGCTGGGCAATAATCGCCGCCCCATCTTCCGCTTTATCCTCCAAATCTTCGGAACTACGCACCAGCGCCGCCGCTCCACCGGCAATAATTCCCTGTACCAATTCCGGGGGAGTGCAGAAGGTGGGGGGACATTCGGCCGCGTCCAAAACCCCCAGCCGGCCACTGGTTCCTGCTCCAATGTAAAAGAGTCTGCCACCTTTAGCCAGAGCTTGACCGGTCAGGGAGATTGCCAGGGCCAATTCTTGCCGGGCCATGGCGATCGCTTTTAGGGTTTGGGCATCCTCGCGATTGAAGAGATCCACCAATTCGAGCGGGTTTAATTGGTCTAAATTTAGGCTGTTTGGGTTAATTTGTTCGGTTAACAGGTGTCCTCTGCTTTCCCACTGTTCCATAACGGTTTAATTGAGTTTTTCGTAAGATTATTTTCAGTATATAGCCAATCGGTGGGTAAAAAGCTTGACAATCGCCCCCCGAATATTAGACAATAGTAAATTGTGTCAATTCCTGCTCGGATCAGGTGAAGACATTAGCACAAAAGCTGGGATTTTTTTCAGCTACCTGTACGGCAAAACGAGCGCAGAAAATTTATGAGTTACGCGATTATTGAGACCGGTGGCAAACAGATTCGGGTGGAACCCGGTCGCTATTACGATATTGAACTTCTTCCCGTCGATGAACAAAGTACCCATACCATCGACAAAGTGCTATTAATCCATGATGAGGATGATATTAGCATCGGTCAGCCCTTTATCGAAGGGGCTACCGTCGAAGGGACTGTCATGCAACATCGTCGGGGCAAAAAAGTTATTGTCTATAAAATGCGCCCGAAAAAGAAAACCCGCAAAAAACGCGGTCATCGTCAAGAAATTACCCGTTTTATGATTGATTCAATCAATTATAACGGTAAAACCCTAGTCGCCACTGCTGCTACCTCTGGCGCTGAAGTTGTGGAAGATAGTAGCGACGAAGAAGAATAACTTTTACAATCAAAAAAGCATTTGGAGAGAAATTATGGCTCATAAGAAAGGTACGGGTAGTACCCGCAACGGACGCGATTCTCGTTCCCAGAGACTAGGCGTTAAGCGCTACGGTGGTCAAGTGGTAAAAGCGGGAAATATTCTCATCCGTCAACGGGGTACTAAAGTTCACCCGGGTAAAAATGTTGGTCGTGGTGGCGATGATACTTTATTCGCTTTAATTGATGGTGTGGTCAAGTTTGAATACAAGGATAAAAGTCGCCGTCAAGTTAGCGTTTATCCTGCTGAAGTTAGCGCCAGTTAATCCCATCAACCCTGATTAATTTTTTCCCTGTAACCTCCTAATTAACACTAGGGGGTTTTTCAGATAATTTAGATCTGTTGACAGGGTAGATCGATCGCTTATAGATTAGATATAGTCCGAAAGTAGCTCGGAAAAGATGAACTGAGTATGATTCTTAAAATTGCCGATATCTTAAAAAATTTGCCCTGGTCTTTCGATTCTACTGCCGAATTACCCTGGTTAGATCGATCGCGAGCGGAAAAATCCCTGCAAAAAGCTCGTCAACAACGGCGAATTTCCGAACGAGAATATCAACTCCTTGACCATTGGCGAGAATTGGGTTATTGTGTTGTCAAAGATTTAATTCCCGCAACGGCGATCAATAATTTAGTAGCGGAATTAGCCGATTTATTTTTCCTAGAATCGGCTATCCCTGGGTTAAGAATTGAAGGCATTCAAGCAGAAAATCTACCGGCGAGTTTGAGTCACGAGCAAGTTTTAGCCCTAGATATGGAGCAAAGAAAAGCCTTAGTTAATTCTATTTGGCGACTCCATGCCTTTCATGAGATTTCCCCCGCTGCTCGAGCAATTTTTGACAATCAAAATCTGAGAGATTTAGTTAATTTAATTATTGGCAAATCCTGCGAACCGAGATATTCCATCAACTTCCTGCACGGTACAGAGCAGGGGCTGCACGAGGATATGGCAGTTTTTTATGTTCATCCTGCTAATCATTTAGTCGGTGTTTGGATTGCCTTGGAAGATATTTCCGCCGATGCTGG
>NZ_JAPZSR010000335.1:0-17010 GCF_027531875.1 Microcystis sp. LE19-84.1B
CATAATACAGTGAGTTCTTTTCTTCTTCCGTGAATTCTAGGTTAATCATGTTTTTAATGAGTGCTTTGCTTCTAATTATGACTCTTAAACTATATTATTGTCCTTGAGTAAAAAATGCAAGTTGCAGCCGTGCAAAGTATAGTCAGTGCGGCAATAGAAGCCGTTGGTGCAGAACAAACAGAAGCCCAAGAAAGCCAAATGCGCCGTACTTTGAGTAGTTTCCTCAACCGCATCTACTACGATTTACGCAATTTAGGGCAAACTTCCCAAGACCGCGCCCTCAATTTTGCCGCGACTAACGCTTTCCAAGCAGCGCAAACTTTTTCTGAGGCTGTGGGTGCAGGGATGGAACTCGATAGTATTAATGTTTCTAAGAGTCCTTTTTGTCGGCTGGATAGCGATTGCTGGGACGTACAGTTAAAATTCTTTGACCCAGAAAATAGCCGCCGCGCTCGTAAAATCTTCCGGTTTACAATAGATGTGAGTGACTTAATTCCTGTTACTTTGGGCGAAGTGCGTTCCTGGTCTTCTCCTTATTAGTCCTCTCCCCTGCGCTGACTTCTGACTTCAAGTACGGGGGAAGCATTCGGATAGGAAATCTAAGGTTTCAGCGATAGGTTATGCCAGAATGCTTCGCCTCTACCCCCATTATTTACCCGAAAACAACCATGAGACTTCCCAAACAATCTGCTCCCGTCAAACGTCCCCATTTTATTCATCCCCATGAATGCGTCGATATTATTCACGGTGATGGGGAAGATTTAGTAGCTATCCTGATGAAGTTAGTTCATGGAGCTAACTACAATGATACGGCTCAGTTTCAATATCCTCACTATGGCTATCTGAAAATGTCCTCTTTTGGCGGTTTTCGTTATTAGTATCGACTTCTAAAACCTAGTAAAAAACACTGGAGGAAATCAAACAATGGCTAGTAAACCTAAAGGTGCGCCAGAATCAACACCCGCTGCTGCGAATGTTGACCAACCAACCACAGAAAAACCCAAGATTGAGCAACCAGAAACAACTCAACCTAAAGCTAAATATATTCCCGCCACTGGTTTAGAAGATTACGGACGTTGGAAATTGATGTTCCAAGACCGCAAAGCGAATCCCAATGATCCGCCTTTTCGCCGCGGTCGCATCTGGTGTTAGACACCTTCCCTTAATCTTCAGGTTCTATCCCCAAGGCCCTTAACTGTTCCGCTAGGCGATCGGCTCGTTGTCGTTCCTGTTCGGCTCGTTGTCGTTCCTGTTGAGTAGATTCCTGGGAAGTTAACAACAAGTTACCTTCCGCATCCCACCAGCGAAGCCAGGGAAAGAACTGATTTTGGTATTCCCCTTGCCAAATTCCTAACTCTACCTTTAAAGGAACAATGGGATAATGACCGCGCTGATTAGGAGTCATTTTTTGGTAACGACCATTAACTAACTGGTACATCTCGATCTGGGCCTTGTTAACTTCATAAATTCCATAAAAAGGAATTTGAATCGCTCGCTCATAGACCCAAAATTTACCCTTAACAGGCGTTTTATCCCGTTCTTCTTCACCATTACCAGAGACAAATTCTAAGGCAATAACCGGTTCAATGGTTTCTTTCCACATCACAAAAGAACGGCGAACTTGACCATCAATAGTCGTGGGGACATGGGGAACATAAAACCAATCGGGAGCAACAGCACCCTTTTCTAGGGATTCTGGATACTCTGGCAATCGCCAATAAATCCCACAATCTCGACCCAGACAGTAATTACCGTCAGGATGTAATTGCTCTAAAAGGGGTGTAATAGTATCCGTTAAAAGGTCTGCTTGGGGAGGTTCTTGATAGTTTTTCACAAAACTTCCATCTTGATCGGGGAGTTGGGTGTGGTCGGGTAAATGGGAAGCGCAATACACCGTGGTCGAAGGTTCCTGAATTGTGGTTGAGGATTGTACCGTTTGGGTCATTGAACTCATCTTTAATTCCCCTATTTTTGTTATCTAGCTTTTATTCTATAACTGTTCTTGAAAACCTGCAAAAACTATGCCTGATCTCAATGCTATCCCCGGAATGACCGCTCTTCGCTCCCAGACAAAAGGCGATCCACGCATCAAAATCGCCGTTCTTGATGGACCAATTGATTTAGACCGCGCCTGTTTCCAATCAGCAAATATTACCCGACTTGATCCCTATTGGTCGGAAGAATTTCCCATCGATCCGCAACACTTACAAGCCTTTTTAGATGTAGAAAAAAGTGGCAAAAGTGATGAAGAAAAAGAGGCTCTGCTGAAAGAAGCAATCCCCGATGAAAACATCCTCGACAGTTTGCATTTGCGCTTCCATGCTAACCATATTATCAGCACTATTTGTGGACAGCCAGATTCACCAGTAGAAGGGATTGCTCCTAACGCTACTGTAATTAATATTCCCATCGCCTATAGCAACGATGATTTTATTAATCCTCTCAATCTTTCCCGCGCAATTAGTACCGCGATTGAACAGGGAGTGAATATTATTCATTGTGCGGCTTGTCATCCAACTCAAAGCGGATTAGCTCACGAATTTATTGATAAAGCAATTCGTCAGGCTCAAGCTAATAATATCCTGGTGATTGCTCCCGGAGGTAATGATAAAGGAGAGTGTTGGTGCGTTCCCGCGGTATTAGAAAATGTCCTGACGGTGGGAGCGATGAAAGATACGGGAGAGCCATTTAAATTTAGTAATTTTGGCGGTAAATATGCAACTCAAGGGATTCTCGCTCCAGGCGAAAATATTTTAGGCGCTCAACCCGCAACCGATGACCCCATCCGTAAAAAAGGGACTAGCTGTGCCGCTCCCATTGTGACAGGAACAGCCGCTTTATTGATGAGTTTACAATTAGAACAGGGTTTATCTCCTGATGCTGAAGCAGTAAGGGCCGCTTTGATTAATAGTGCCATCCCTTGCGATCCTAAGGAAGTAGAAGAACCGGAACGCTGTTTATTAGGAAAAATCAATATTGCGGGTGCTTATGAACTCTTGACAGGTGAACCTTTAAAAGAAGTAGAGAAGCAGGGGAAAGAGGAAACAGCGGAGAAAGAAGCAGGGGAACAATTGCCGGTTACTCTAGTATCCCCCCAAAGTCCTGTAATTACAGCGATTTCTAACTTAAATAATCTTGAAAATGGGATGATTCCTAGTAATGTTACTGAAAATTCAACTTCAGTAACTATTAGCGAAAAGCAACAAATATCTAACACTATTGTTCCTAGTAATATTACTCCTAGTCAACGTTCAAACCTCGTTTATGTGTTAGGAACTTTAGGTTATGATTTCGGCACAGAAGTGCGTCGGGACACCTTTAAACAATTAATGCCAAGCATCACAATAGATAATCTTGAATTACCATCCAATCCCTACGATGCACGGCAAATGGTAGATTATTTAGAAAGTAATTTATCAGAAACTAAGTCTTTAATTTGGACAGTCAATTTAGAACTAACTCCCATCTATGCAATTAAACCCGTGGGAGCTTTTGCCGCCGAGATTTATCAAGTCATGCAATATATGTTAGCGGGTCAAATATTGCCAGAAGCAGACGAAGATTATGTGGAAAGAGTGAGTATCCCCGGTCTTCTTACTGAAGAAACCGTGAGACTTTTTTCCGGTCAAATTGTTCCGGTAATCAAGGTTAATAGTCCGCGAGGAATGTATGGCTGGAAAGTTAATACTTTGATTGAATCAGCTATAGAAACTGTTCGCACGGAACATGAAATCGCCGATGAAGCGAGGATGCGGCGTTCTCTAACCAGTTTCTTAAATCGCATTTATTATGACTTACGCAACGTCGGACAAATCGCCCGCGATCGCGCCTTAAATTTTGCCGCTACTAACGCCTTTCAAGCGGTACAAACCTTCTCCCAAGCAGTAGCAATGGGAATGGAATTACACAGTATTGAAGTGGAAAAAAGCCCCTTTTGTCGCTACGGGAGTGAATGCTGGGATGTGAAATTAAAATTCTTTGATCCCGAAAATGGTCTGCGCGCTAAACGAGTTTTTCGCTTTACTATTGATGTCAGCGATCGCACCCCTGTAACCTTAGGAGAAGTGCGTTCTTGGGCTGTTTCTAAGTGAGGTTTTAGCTTAGGATCAACTTACCAATATTGAAAAAAGCAATAAGCGATCGCTCTTAACTGTGCTGGAAATTTGTCAAGATTAAATTTAACAAACTTAACATCTGAGTCAGATGAACGTAGAACGTAGGTTGGGTTGAAGCATGAAACCCAACGCCTGCTCATGTTACGCTACCGCTAACCCATCCTACAAATAATTGTGCCTCCCTACTTAAATTTAACAAACTTAACATCTGAGTCAGCAGCGAGAGTGTAAGTCGGGATTAGCAATTCTCGCCGGCACTAGCGATCGCTGTTGCCCCGAGAGCAGCGGGAGTAATTGCCCGAATTTTTAGCCCACAGAGACGAGGTATTTTTTGAGCATTCATTGCGAAATTTGTCAAATTATTTAAGAAATGTGAAGGAGCGCAAAGGAAAATTAAAAGAAGGGAAGATATAGATGTTGGGGAGAATACTAAGTGCTAATCTAGGGTTATCCCATCTATTCCGAGGTTAACCGTCCCACAGGAGAAACAATCACCGGATTCCCTTGCTGGCGGCGAAAATCGGTTTCTTTAAATAAAAGTTAACAGAACTTCGCACTTCTGTTAAGAAAAGGTTTACAGAAACTTGTTAGAATAGAGGTAGATAAATCCAGTTGCAAATAGGCGCTCGACCCGATGAATTTTCCGCGCGATCCGACAAAAAAAAGAGAACGAGAACACCGACAATATCTAGACTGTGACCTCTAATTGACTTTCACTCAACAGCGCGATCGAGCAGTTTTTTGAGGATTAAATTCCTAGCATCAACACCCCTTAAAAATAGTTGATGTGGGCAGTCCATAGCAAAATTTTTAGATGGAGTAGTGAGTATGAAGCTATTGATTCAGGGCAATAATATCGCTGTCACCGAACCTATTCATGATTATGTGGAACAAAAGCTGGAGAAAGCGGTGAAACATTTTAACGGCATAACCACAAAAGTCGATGTTCACCTCTCCGTGGAAAAGAATGCGCGCATTCCCGATCGCCACAAGGCAGAAGTAACGGTTTATGCTAATGGAACAGTGATTCGCGCTCAAGAAGGAAGCGAAAATTTGTACGCAAGTATTGATTTAGTTTCTGATAAAATCGCTCGTCAACTCCGCAAGTATAAAGAAAGACTGGTGGATCATCGCACCCACGCTACCGTTAAAACTAGCGAGGTGGTGCAAGAGAAACCCTTAGATGATAACCTAATTGGCGATCGCACTCCCGAATTACCTGCGGAAGTAGTGCGGATGAAATACTTTGCCATGCCACCGATGACTATTGAGGAAGCACTAACACAATTGCAATTAGTCGATCACGATTTCTATATGTTCTGCAACAAAGACACGAACGAAATCAATGTTATCTATCAACGCAATCACGGCGGTTTTGGTGTTATTCAACCCCGTCCCGTCAACCTAAATGGCAAAGAATCCAATTAACAGTTAGCGACTACAAATAAAACAAAAGACTGGAGAAATTCTCCAGTCTTTTTCTCATCTAACCAAGATTAACTTTAACCACTTTATTTTTTTCTGCCACCGCTTTCGGGAGGGTGAGATAAAGAATACCGTCTTGATAGTTAGCGGTAACTTGGCTATTTTGCACCTCCACTGGTAGGGTAATCAAGCGACTAAATTTACCATAATAAAACTCGCTGTTTTCTACCTCGGCAGGGCATTCACGTTGCCCGTTAATAGCCACCATTTGCTTGCTAACCTCCACATCGATATCTTTAATATCCATGCCGGGTAATTCGATTTTTAATTCCACGGAATCCTCGTTAACAGAGATTTCCACCGGGGGACGAGACACCAAGGAAGTTGTCGGTAATACTTCTTGAAAAAGTTGATCGATTTGACGTTGAACAGAATTAATTTCGAGGAAGGGAGAATAAAGAGTGAAAGCCATAGTAATAATTTCCTTGAGAGGTTTTCTCTGACTGCGATTACCTCTATCTTAAGCAACTAACTTGACTTCCACAAGGCGGTTTTCAGGAAATAAAAAGTCGCAATAACCGATACAGTTATCAGTTATCAGTTATCAGTTATCAGTGGCAAGTGGGAAGTTGTGGGGTGTGGAGTGTGGGGTGTGGGGTGTGACCCCCCCAACCCCCCCGACATCGGGGGGGCAGGGGAGGTGGGGAGAATAAATAAAAATAATCTCCTATCGACCGTCTCCTGTCTCCTATCGACCGTCTCCTGTCTCCTATCTCCTGACGACCGCCTTCGTTAAAACCATTGTTGTAATTCTGGCCAACCCAAACCCTGACGCACGATATCCGGTTGATCGCCGGTAAAATCAACAATGGTTGACACTTCCGAACCGGGAGCCGAACCATCTTCGATAATTAAATCAACGATATGATCGAGGGCATCGAATAACCTAGCGGTTTCTAACCCCTTGGTGGGAAAATCCCCCTCCTGATCGGGAAGATGAGCAGAACTAGAGATAATGGGATTTTCTAGGGTTTCGAGAATAGTGCGACAGATAACGTGATCGGGAACCCGGATACCAGTGGTTTTCCGCTTCGGATTCATCACCACTTTCGGCACTAATTTAGTCGCCGGTAAGAGAAAAGTGTAGGGACCGGGTATAACTCGTCGCATAATTTTATAAGCATAATCGCTGACCACTGCGTACTCGGAAATATTCGACAAAGAAGAACAGAGAAACGTCAAGGGTTTATCATTAGATAGTTGCTTGATTTGGCGAACTCGTTCGACGGCGGATTTCACATTGAGATCGCAACCGATCGCATAGACGGTATCGGTAGGATAAAGCATAATTGCCCCATTTTTCAGGGCATGACAGATTTCTTGGATAGAACGTTGTTGGGGATTTTCCGGATGGAGAGAGTAAATAGTAGCCATGATAGCAAAATCGTCGCCTATTGGGATTGTCCCGCGGGAATCGCCGGGGATATGTGTTTAGGGGCATTAGTAGATTTAGGAGTCCCCTTAGAATACCTGATTGCACAACTAAAAACTTTAGGAATCGAGGAGGAATATCAATTAAGGGCCGAAAAAGTGCATCGTCGCGGTCAAATTGCCACTAAGATTCACGTCGATGTCACTGCCGAGAAGTCCGCTGATCACCACCACCATCACCATCATACCCCCGCTCGCCATTTACCGGAGATTGAAAATTTAATTAAACAAGCAAATTTACCCCAGAAAGTCCAAGAATGGAGTGTAGCGGTTTTTCAACAACTTGCGATCGCAGAAGGGGCTGTTCACGGGATCGCACCGGAAAAAGTGCATTTTCACGAAGTCGGGGCAACCGATGCCATTATCGATATCGTCGGGACTTGTTTGGGTTTGGATTGGCTATCGGTGAGTGAATTATACTGTTCTTCTCTACCCACCGGCGGCGGTACAGTTCAGGCCGCCCATGGTCGTTTACCGGTTCCTGTGCCAGCAGTAGTACAATTGTTCAGCCAGCGACAAGTACCAATTTATAGTAATGGCATCGAAGCGGAGTTAGTAACACCCACGGGGGCAGCTATTGTGACAACTTTAGCTAAAAGTTTCGGTAAACCGCCGAAAATGCAGTTAGAAAAGGTCGGTTTAGGAGCAGGGACAAAAGATTTACCGATTCCCAATCTTGTCCGACTTTGGTTAGGGAAAAAAGAATCAGAAAAGCTAGATGAAAGCGAAACTGTGGCAGTTTTAGAAACTCAAATTGATGACTTAAATCCGCAAGCGATCGCCTACTTAAGCGAGGCTTTATTACAAGTGGGTGCCTTGGATGTATTTAGTCAAGCAATTACTATGAAAAAATCTCGTTTGGGGATACTTTTGACAGTAATTTGTGCCTTGGATAAAATTGCTATTTGTGAAAATATGATCTTTCAGGAAACCACAACTTTAGGTATTAGAAGGACAATTCAAGAGCGATCGATCTTAAAAAGAGAGATACAATCGATCGATACTGTCTATGGCCAAATTCGGCTAAAAGTTGCCTACAAAGAGTCAATTAATCAACCGATTACCGTACAACCAGAATACGAAGATTGTGCCGCAATTGCCCGTCAGCATCATCTACCTTGGCGATTTGTTCATCAAATGGCCTTAGCTGTTTGGCAAGAAAAAAATCAGTCTTGACAGCAGGGCAATTTTATCATAAAACTGGTATATCCATTTTTCAAAAGAACGTAGGTTGGGTTGAAGCATGAAACCCAACGCCCGCTCATGTTACGCTACCGTTAACCCATCCTACAAATAATTGTACCTCCCTACTTATATCCATTTTTCAAAAGCTATTTTCAGGAAAATAATCCCAATTTAAAACCTGTTCTTGACTAAAAGGACAATCAACTGGGAAAGTTTCTTTTGGTAAATTAGTTTCATTTACCGTCCCTCGCACTGCTTTTTGATAACATTCAGCGAAAATATCGGCTAAATAGGGTTTTAAGCTGGGACTATCCCTAAAAATAAGCTCTAATTGTTCTCTTTGCTCATCAATGGTATTTATCCAGCTATTAGTCGGTTTTTCTGGTTGATATTGCCATTTAAGTAAGTGCATCAAGAGAACTTTTAAACGACTGAATACCTCCCGTCTATTATTACGTCCTATATCGGATATTTCTTCGATTAAGTTATCTAAATCGAGGGCTGCTAAATTGCACTTTTTTAAGTGATTTACGGTTTTCTCAATCCACAAATTAAAATCAGTTTCATAAAGCTGAGATAATTGATTTTTCATGTTGAAAATATCCCATTTAGAAGTCGGTGGTAACGCACCACTCTCTTAACTATAACCGCTGACGGGGAGGTAAGTAGTCGGACATAAGTTTTCGCTGCTGTATAAAGTTTTGTAAATAGGGTAGAAGGCTGTATGCAGCAGCGAAAACCGGCTATTTTACATTCCTTAACATAGTGTTGTTTATTTATGTCCGACTACTTACCAATTTTCAGTAGATAGCATCCGAGGGAACCTTGATTCCTTCTTAATTCTCGCTTTAGTCGTGCTTTGATGACATCCCAGCTGCCATTTGCCGTTGAGATAAATTTCCCTCTTGACCAAGTTGGTAGAGCAAGTTTCTTTGTTCTATGTTAAGATATTGGAGGCTTCGTTTTTGGATCTGATTTGTTGTTGTATTGATCAGACAGTACCTGATAATCCTTTTTCTGTCAACTCTTAAGGAGTCGTGCGTTTCATTTTTGAATTGGCAATATTAGGAGGGATAAAAATTATGGTTAATTATCTCACTCAAGAAGAGAAATTACTAGCAGCCGAAGAAGAAAAGTATCTAGAGGAAGAAGATGATGTGGATTTTCCTCCTATAGATATTATTGCTTACAATGAGCAGCGTTCCTGCTCTGATCTAGTTAGAATGTATCAAAAAAAACAATTGGTTATCGATCCAGATTTTCAAAGAGATGTGGTGTGGACTGATCCACAACAAACTCGTTTTATTGATAGTTTAATGAAACAGTTACCGATTCCTAGTATGTGTATTAGTCTTGACTATAAGACAGATAAACGCTATATCATCGATGGATTACAACGAATTAGTACCATCGTCAAATTTTTAACTACTGAAGATTGGAAGCTATCAAAATTACCCGATGTAGATTCGTCTATTTCTGGAAAAACAGTTGAGGAAATAAAAACTCAGCATGAAGAATTATATGAACGCGTAGAAAATATGACTATTCCCATCACCATGATTCGCTACGACTCCAGCAAAAAAGCTCATAATAATTATATTTTTACCATTTTCCATCGCTTAAATACCGGTGGAGTAAAACTTAACAATCAGGAGATCAGAAATTGTATCTATAATGGCAAGTTTAATAGTTTTTTAAAAGAATGCGCTCAATATGAAAACTGGCTTTTGCTGATGGATCTAAAGCAGCAAAAAGCATCTCGATTTGAAGATGAAGAATTAGTGCTTCGTTTCTTTGCTTTTTATGATGAATACCACAACTACAAGGGGAAATTGACCAGATTTTTAAATGATTATATGTATAAACATAGATTTGCTCAAGAAAATTTTATCCAATCTAAAGATAGATTATTTAAGCAAACTGTTGACTTAATTTATGATAAAATTTACACAGGAGAACCAATCAAAACCAGTAAAGTTATTACAGAAGGAATTCTTTTAGGAGTTGCCAAGAATTTAGATACTTTAGTCAATCTCTCCAATGATGAATTACAAGACAAGTATTCTAGATTAATAAAATCTGAACCATTTTTGACTAAAAATTTAGCTAGTGGTATTTATCAAAAAGATAAGGCTTTAGAGAGAATTAATACATCTATCAAAATTTTTTCATCTACTGGTAATGATTACTAAAAGTTATTTATTCAAGACGTTAAACAGGCTTGATAGACTCTATAATGAATCTAGAACTGATGATAAAAAAATTTTTTATTCTAAACTAGCTCTAATAGAATTATGTGGCTGGATCGAGGAAACTATGGATGATATAGTTTTAAGATGTGCTAAACGATGCTTAAAGTCCCCAGCTAACCAAAAATTCATCGATAAGACTATTAGTGGTACTCATAGTTTTGAATATGAAGCTTTTAGAAAAATGTTGATGATAGTTATTGGTTTAGCAACATTAGAAAAAATTGAAAAAAAGTTAGAAAAAACTGATAAAATTAGTGCTTTAAAAGGTGATCTTGTTAATCTAAAGAAAAGTCGCAATCGAGCGGCTCATAGTCATACTACAGGTACTTTGAGAACCTATGACGCTCCTTCTAAAACTAAACATGATTTTGATAGAATATATGCTTTGTTAACAGAGTTAGATGCAGAATTGCAGCGTCATAAGTGTTGACTTATTTCTCGTACAATCGCTTTTAGCGCACCTTCGACAAAGACAATCAGTCAAAATTAAATCCCCTAACCGGCGAAAATTAACTGCAAGCGATCGAAAAACTGGGAAAATATTCAATTGATTCAATGTCATCTTTTTTAACTATCCTGCCCATGAATAATCAGGTCATCCGTACTGATAAAGCTCCGGCCCCTGTGGGTCCCTATAATCAAGCGATCGCCGCTCCTGGTCCTTTTCTCTTTGTTGCGGGACAAATTCCCCTAGATCCCGTCACGGGTGAAATCGTCTCCGGGGAAATTAGCGCCCAAACCGAACAAGTTATGGCCAATCTGGAGGGCATTTTAACCGCTGCCGGGGCTAATTGGTCAAATGTGGTGAAAACCACCGTCTTTCTCTCGGATTTAGCCAATTTCGGGGCGATGAATCAAGTTTATGCCCGTTATTTCCCCCCGGAAACTGCCCCGGCCCGGGCCTGTGTGGAGGTGGCCCGTCTTCCCAAAGATGTGCTAGTGGAAATAGAATGTATTGCCGCTTTAGCCTAAAAATTAAGGTGGGCAATGCCCACCCTAAGCGAATCTCTCTCTAGACCACTAAAGCTTCTAGGATCGTCTTATTATAGATAATTCGCCCTACAGTAGTACGCACATACTGGGAAATTATCTGACCATCCTTCTCGCGGGTTTTGCGCTCCCGATAATATTTCCAGATGCTGCCATCGGGGAGAGTTTCCGTTTCCAGGACTTCCTCATCGGGTTTATTGGTTTTCACCTTTTCTCCGACGGGTAAACGCAACCACACAGAAGCGTGTAGATCCACCAATCCCTGATCAAAAGCGCGAATAGCGTCATCCATGCTGGCGAAATAACGACCCCCACCCTTTTGGGCCTTGGGATTTTCGGCCGTGAGATAATAACAACCCAAAACCATATCCTGAGAAGGGGCAACAATCGGGCGACCGGTCGCCGGTGAGAGAATATTATGACAAGCTAACATCAACAATCGCGCTTCCGATTGTGCTTCCAGGGAGAGGGGAATATGTACGGCCATTTGGTCCCCGTCAAAGTCAGCGTTAAAAGCGGGACAGACGAGGGGATGTAACTGAATCGCCCGGCCCTCCACCAATATCGGTTCAAACGCTTGAATGCCCAAACGGTGCAGGGTAGGAGCGCGGTTTAACATCACCGGGTGTCCCGTGATCACTTCATCCAAGACGTGCCAAACATTGGCATCCCCCCGTTGGATCATTTTCTTGGCTGCCTTGATATTATTGACGATGCCTAATTTAATTAAACGATGGATAACGAAGGGTTGGAACAATTCGATCGCCATTTCCCGGGGTAAACCGCATTGATAGATCTTCAATTTCGGACCAACAACGATAACCGAACGTCCCGAATAGTCAACCCGTTTACCGAGGAGATTTTGACGGAAACGCCCCTGTTTACCCTCGATAATATCCGATAAAGACTTCAGGGCGCGATTATTGGCCCCCACCACCGTGCGACCGCGACGACCGTTATCAATTAAAGCATCGACGGCCTCCTGTAACATCCGTTTTTCGTTGCGGACGATAATTTCGGGGGCGAGAATTTCTTGCAGACGGGATAAACGGTTATTGCGGTTAATCACCCGACGGTAGAGATCGTTCAGGTCAGAGGTGGCAAAACGGCCGCCGTCCAACTGCACCATGGGGCGTAAATCGGGTGGAATCACGGGAATTACGCTTAAAACCATCCATTCTGCCTGAGAACCCGTGGCGATAAAGTTATCGATTACCCGGAGACGTTTAATTAATTTTGCCCGTTTTTGCCCCTTACTTTCGACAATTTCCGTCCGCAGTCTTTCCGCTTCTTCTTCCAGGTTAATTTCCTGTAAGAGTCTTTGGATAGCCTCGGCCCCGATACCCACTTCAATGCCGACTAATTCCGAATCCTCCGCGTAGATTTCTTCTTCGATCTCTAACCATTGATCTTCGCTGAGGAGTTGTTTATAACTAAGATTGCCCGCGTTACCCGGATCGAGAACCACATAGGCATTAAAATAGACGATCTGCTCCACGTCCCGCAGGGGCATATCGAGCAGGATACTGAGATAACTGGGAATACCTTTGAGATACCAAACGTGGGTGACGGGGGCGGCTAATTTGATAAAACCCATGCGATGACGACGTACCCGCGACTCGGTGACTTCTACCCCGCAACGTTCACAGACAATTCCCCGGTGACGGACGCGTTTGTATTTACCGCACCAACATTCCCAGTCCTTGGAGGGGCCAAAAATTTTCTCGCAGAATAACCCATCCATTTCCGGTTTAAGAGTCCGATAGTTGATCGTTTCTGGTTTGGTTACTTCTCCGACGACTTGACCGTTAGGTAGGGTTCTTTCTCCCCATTGCCGAATTCTCTCGGGGGACGCTAAACCGATTTTGACGTAATCAAATCTTTGATCTGTTGGAGTCTTCATTCTGAATTTTTTACTATGGGTAATGATCTGGGTTGACAACTATTGGGCAGAAACGACAGTTAACTCAGTCACTTTTTCTTCGGGTCAAACTGGCCCGACCGAGTCCGGGACATTACATTATACAATTTTTCTAGTTCGATCGACCATTAAGTGATATTTTCCCAGATGGTGATGCTGCCGTCGGCCGCCGCCGCCGCTAGGTGGCAATAATCGGGGCTGAGAACTAAACTGGAAATTGGCGATGATCGCTCATTGGTGGCGCTGAGAGTTGCGATCGCCTGTTGATAATTAGCTAACCAGATTTTAATCTCTCCGTCGGTTCCCCCCGTAAATAACCATTGACCCTCCTCTCCGAATACCAAGCTTGTCACCTGACCATTATGGGCATTGATCACCCGAATTGGCGCAAAATGACCGCTTTTCTCTCGATCGTATTGCCAGATTTTCACCGTACCATCCACACAACCGGCGGCAATAATCTGACCATCGGCAGCGATCGCAAGACTCTGCACCGAAGAAACGTTACCTGATAAGACGGCGATTTTTTCTCCCGATCCTAATTGCCAGAGGGTGACAGTGCCATCACCTCCAGCTGCGGCGATAAAATCTTGATTAGGAGCCACTGCTAGGGCATAAATTGCCCCCAGACTGTCATAGGAACTAAATTCTTCGGTTTCCTGCTCTAAATTCCACTGTTTTAGGGTTTGATCGTAACTACCACTAACCAAAAAATGCCAACGGGGGGCAAAATCTAGGCCGTGAATCGAACCGAGATGACCGAGGAAAATTTGATTTAATTCCAGATTACTGGCATCGCTGGCTAAAGTCCATAATTTAACGGTTTGATCGAATCCTCCCGTCGCTAGATGATAATCGCCGTTTCCGGTGACTGCTAGGGCTAAAATGCCCTGATCATGAGCTTCCACCGTATTAATCAGGGTTCCTCTCGCAAAATCCCAGATTTTTAGGGTACGATCCCAACTAACGCTAATTAAAAACCGTTGATCCTCGGTAATTGCGATCGCTGTGATCATTTCCCGATGGGCGGCCAGACGGCGATAATAGTGCCAATGGGGGATATCGACGGGGGGGGGAGTAGGAGTTAAATTAAGGGCAGGTAGGGTGATTTGTGGCTCATTTTCCGCTTTTGTGGCGGTAATATCCGCCGATTCTTCGTTAATCGGCAAAATCTCTCTGTGTAAGCGACCGTAGGATTTTTCCAGATGTTCGATGCGTTCCAGCAGCGCGTTACGGTTGATGTATTGAATAATTTGATTGTAGGACTGTTCGAGGGCGAGAATATTCTCCTCTAATTCTGCGACCGCACGGGCGTTATCGCTGGCCACCGCGGGACTGAGGGACTGTATTTGTGCTGATAAAGCTTCTTTTTCTTCTTCCCACTGATCCTGTAAATGACCGGTCATTTCAGTTAAGCGTTGACGTTGTAGGGTTCTTTCTCGGAGACGATTGAGAATATTCAACCCGAAAGTCACTACTAGGAGGAACAAAGGCAAAAACCCCGCACCCATGGCGATAAGGGTAAGCAGGGTTAATACTAGGGCGATATATTCCGCTAATTCTAGCCAATGGGGGCGATGGTCGGTCATTTTGCAGTTACCAGTAAAGGAATTTTGATCATCTCCTGATTTCAGACTCATGGTAACGCTAATTGCTGCCTTGGGATTGACTAAAATTAATTTTTAAGCAGGAGTTAAGACTTTTTCCTTAGTTTCTATCGGTGCGGTTAAAGCGGATTCTAAATCGGCTTTCCCTAGTCTTGCTTCCAAAATTTTCAGCACTTCCCGTCCAAAATCATCGGGATTTTGTCGCCATGCTTGCAGACAAACTTCGCCAAAGAATGACCCCAAAGGTTCAGGATTCCAGAGCAGTTTTTTGGCTGTCCAGGGCATTAAACTCATGGGATCATAGTCGGGTTTAAGAATTTCTTTTTTGAGGGCGTATTCTTCTAGATGGGTGTGGGGTTGTAGTCCGATAAAAAAGATGGCTGGTTCCACTTTATCGACTCCAAAAATATTTTCTAATTCCCGATGATAGGCGATAGTTTGACGAATAGTTTCTAGGGTTTCATCAATAACATTAAAGGAATAATTTACCGAAACCAGATCATTAAAACCCGCCGCTTTTAAGTCCCGACAATTTTGCAGAACTGTCCGCAAATTATAGCCCATCCGCATTTTGCGGACTAATTCCTGAGAACCACTGGTGATACCAATTTCAAAGTAGTTCATGCCTGTTTTTACCATTAAATCGCACAGTTTCGGGGTGAGATTATCGGCACGAATATAGGCAGCCCAACGGATATCTTTCATCCCAGCATCGAGGATTTTTTCTAATAGTTCTTCTACATCGTCGATAAATTTTCTGGCGGGGATAAATTGGGCATCGGTAAACCAGAAATTGCGAATGCCGCGGTCGTATAATTGGCGCATTTCCTTAACTACTTCATCGGCAGGATTAATGCGTACTTGTTTCCCTTCGACGACGGTATAGATGCAGTAGCAGCAGTTATGGGGACAGCCGCGCTTGGTTTGTACCCCGATATAAAAGTCGTTTTCTTGGAAATAGTAGGAAAATTCCGGCCAAATACTGGCGATGTAGTCGTAGTTACAAGCGGATTTTTCTAAGGGGGTGGGGGATTCGTGGATTAAACGCGGCCGGGGTGTGGTTTCTCCGACGACATAACAACGTTCATCGCTAAAGTCCCGGCCGGAGAGGAATTTTTCTAGCAGGGTTTCCCCTTCTCCCACTGATACAATTGTTCCTGTGGGCAGTTTGGTTTTTAGTTGTTCGTAGAAAACACTGACGGCACCACCCCCGACGATAACTCGCGCTTCGGGATGGTATTTTCTGGCCCGCTGCAACCCGCGGCGAATTAGTCCCTGATTGCGCCATAATTCGCCGTAGTAGGCAGTTGTCACCTTTAAACCTCCTAAAGCACCGCGCAGCTTGATTAGGGGGTTTTTAGCGTAGTAAAATTCAAAGGCGTTTTGCAGGGGATTACCACCGCGACCACCGACGGGAGCATATATTTGAATATCCCGCCAGGAGAATACTAGCAGGGTGGGCCGAAATTCGTCAACACAGCGATCGAGTGCCTGGTTAAAGTCTAAGGGGGGGACGGTGCCAAGGTCAAAGATTTTTTGTTCGATGTCGGGGAAGAGTTTATGAACGTGGTCGGAAAGGTAAACCACACCGATGGGGAAAATGGGGTTACAGGGGAGTCTAACGTAGAGGATGCGTTGTGCTTGCGGTTGAGTCATGAGATTTCTGAAGGGGATGGAGACGCATTCTGAGTAATCTTAATATAACTTAACTTTGTCCGGCTTGTCTGGCAGTTATCAGTTATCAGTTATCAGTTATCAGTCATCAGTCATCAGTTATCAGTTATCAGTTATCAGTTATCAGTTATCAGTTATCAGATGTGAGTTTTCAGTTCACTGATTACTGTTTACTGAGTCACTGAAAAGCTTTCTGTGCGTTACTCAAGGGATTTAGTATTACTTCGGATTTTATGACTCAATCCAAGCTTTTGGGGGGTTCTACCCCCCAAACCCCCCGTTGGGGGCGTGGCGCCGCCCCCAAACCCCCCGCGCATTAGTTTTTCGGTGGGATGCTTACACGCAGCCGC
>NZ_JAPZSR010000041.1:0-2635 GCF_027531875.1 Microcystis sp. LE19-84.1B
ACAGTGGAAGGAATTAACAATAAACTGAAGGTGATTAAAAGGAGAGGCTATGGATTTAGAAACTTTAAAAACTTTAGTATTAGATGTTTATTAAATTGGCATTTTGCTAGTTGATTTTACATGGTAAGTTCGGAAGAACCACTTTTATCATTATAAACCCGAACTGTATATCCTTCTCAACCCGACGAATCAAATTCTTTTCTGTCAAATTTGTGGCTTTTCTTGCGAAACAGGTACAAGATTTTGAGAGAATCGTCGTTCAAAACCTTGCGTCTTCATCGGCCCGCGTCCTGTAGGGGCGAAGCATTCGGGCAATAACCTATAGGTGAAACTAGAGATTTTCTATCCGAATGCTTCGCCCGTACTTTTTCAGCAAACCCTACATAAAGACTTCTACTATCAGTAATGAGGTTATAAGATTGAACTATTGGACAAGCTTCGATGAGATGTCTAATCTCTTAAAAATATTCATTAATCAACAAATTCTATCTCCTCAATTTCTTCTTTGTCTTGCAGTAAAGCTTCTAGCATCCAAGCTTCTCCCATCCATTCATCAAAGTCTAAGATATGCTGCAATTCATTGTTTTCAAATCGTCTGAGAAATTCTTCCGTTTGCATTTGATACTTAAGTAGGTAGGCGTTAAAAATCATCAGATGCCCCCCTTATTAAGGGGGGATTAAGGGGGGACTAAGGGGGGATCGGCACCCCCCTTATCAAGGGGGGCAGGGGGGATCGAACCTAAAATCCATTTTTAATTTAATTATAACCAGCTACTTATTTTCAAAAAAAGTTATTCGTTCTTGGGTGCGCTTAATTCCTTCTTGAAGTTCTTGCAGTCTTTCGGTTAATGCGTCTTCAATAATTCTTTTTAAGGAGTTTAGATGCTTGGATTTAAGTTTTACTTCAGCCATAATGCTTCCGAGTTGATAATCGCTGCTGTTTGCCATTAGTCAGTCCATCCTAATTCTAGTTCATCTACTGCTAAAAAAGCTTGGGCCAGTTCTTCTGCTTCTTGTTGTCGCCATTGTTGTAAAATTGAGGCGATGAAAATGCTTTTATTTTCTACTTTCTGGTCTAGGTAATTAACCAGTTCATCGGGTAAAGAAATGGAGATTTTAGCCATTGTTATCTCTTTGGGTATTTGATTCCAATGTCTATCGTATCGTGAACTACTTTTCCTTGCCAACTAATTTTCCTTCACTATTAAATTTAATTCTGCTTACTTCTAATCTCCTGAATATCTTGCCAAAAATCGGCTCTTGTCACATTTTTTAAGGTCTGTTGACGTTCTTGAGTATAGTCACCAAAACCCCATCCAGTATCTTGTAAAAAGCGAATAGCATCGACTTGTCCTAATTCTTTAACTAATGCTTGATAGCCTTTTTGTCTTAGCTCAATTGGTGTCATTGCTTTCATCTCCTTGTAATAGCAAATTTTTCATTAACCAAGTAACAAGATCATCTAATTTTACTTGCAATAATTTACTGTATTTTATGGCTTTTCTAAGTAATCTGTCATCGGTGGTTAGCGATACATCTATTCTAGCATATTCGGCGCAAGCGATGTGAAAAGAATCATAAAGATAAAATCCTAAATCTTCTATTTCTTGAGAGCGTTGATCTATTTCATCATTCTGCAATCAAATCCTAGTCCATCATTCAATCATTCTAATCGTCTCAACTATGATTGATGTGATGATTTGATTGACTAGGATTGTCTCATCCATCGACAATAAACCTAATCATAGTTTATCATTCAATCATTCTAATCGTCTCAACTATGATTGATGTGATTATTTGATTGACTAGGATTGTCTCATCCATCGACAATAAACCTAATCATAGTTTATCATTCAATCATTCTAATCGTCTCAACTATGATTGATGTGATTATTTGATTGACTATGACTGTCTCATCCATCGACAATAAACCTAATCATAGTTTATCATTCAATCATTCTAATCGTCTCAACTATGATTGATGCAGAAGTGTTGAACGGGGAAAAAAGTCGTACAAAATTTGATATTATAGATAAGAAAATAAAGTAAATATACACCAATAAATGTGAATAAGCCATGCTAACAATTTTCCCAAAACTAATGAAAGAGCTTCTCAAGCCACTCCCCAAAAATGACTATCCCGCATTAAGTACATTTACTTTTGTGTCCTGTTGGATAGGTTTTGCGCTGGATAAAAGTATCGTCAGCATGAGAGACTTAAGCGCACGCCTGAAAATGCAAGGAATTAGGGACTTCCAGAGAATAAAATACCCAACAAAAAAATAGAAAAGTGTTTTTTTGAAAAAGTAATTATTTTTGTCTAGGAAAACAAAGAATCTCCCATTACAACCTATTTTTCCGAAAAAATAGGCAGCACAAACTCTTATACTTCCGAGCTTTTTCGAGTATAACAAGGACAAGTTAAAGAATCAAAGACAGTTTTTAGCTAACCATCTTAGTTAACTACAAACTAGGTCTTATCATAATAGATATCAATAAACCATTGTCCCAAATCGGGAAAGTCTTGATTCGTTGATTCTGTGAGACGTTCGATTTTTTCTTCGATTTTTTCCCTGGCTTTTTTAGTAAGCTTTACTCCTTTTTCATAAGTTTCAGTAATCAACTTAACAATCGG
>NZ_JAPZSR010000044.1:0-7455 GCF_027531875.1 Microcystis sp. LE19-84.1B
GGGACTTGCGCTTTGATAATGTACCTTTTGGGCGAACGCAGTTCGCCCCTACATTGTGGACAAAATCCGTTACTGTAGGGGCGCAAAGCTTGCGCCCTCCGATCGATCAGGTTTGCTGATCACCCTAAGTAGGGCGAGAGCCTTCGAGATGTTAGGGACTTGCGCTTTGATAATGTGCCATCTGGCTGGTCTAATTCTTCTACAGAGCGATTTTCTGGCTGGGATATTATTCCCACGCAAGTCCCTAACTGATGACTAATAACTTTTAAATTTTATAACTTTAAGCAAATGCGTAATAGCGGACTCCTATCAAAAACCAAAGTCAAACTGAAACCGAAAAAACCGCTCACCTCGCTGACGCGGCCAGCACCGAATAAATTACAGAATAAAATCAAAGATAAAGAGCGTCTAGTCGGTCGTCAGCGTCAGTCATGGCTAATTATGGGCTTAATTAGCCTTGTCCTGCTAGGAGGAGTCGGCTCACGATTGGCCTATTTACAACTGCAGCAAGGACAAATTAACCGAGAAAGGGCAGAAAATAACCGGATTCGCATTCTTCCCAAACCCCCAGTCCGGGGCAACTTATTCGATCGCAATGGCAAAGTTTTGGCCACGGCCCGCTTAACCCATGCGGCCTATATTTGGCCCAAATCCCAGCGTAATCCCGCTCAAAAACTCAATCTTGACCGTTTAGCCAGTATTTTAGGCATTCCCAAAAGCGACCTAGAAAAACGCATTAACGAAGCGGACGAAAACCCCTCCACCCTGATCCGCATCGCTAGGGGTTTAACTCCGGCTCAAATTATCGCCCTAGAGGAATACAAAGACGAATTAACCGGCATTGAAGTGGACGTGGAATCAGTGCGCTACTATCCCAATGGTAAAGTCGGGGCGCATATTCTCGGTTATACGGGGGAACTAACCCCGGAGGAATATCAAGCCAAAAGACCCCAGGGCTACCGATTGGGAGATGTCCTCGGTAAAATGGGTGTGGAAGCCGCCTACGAGTCAAAATTGCGGGGAGAATGGGGAGGAATGCAGTTAGAGGTCAACGGATCGGGACAAGTAATCCAAATTCTCGGCCAAAAAATTGCTAAACCGGGGCAAGATGTCACCCTGACACTAGATTTAAAACTCCAAAAAGCCGCCGAGGCCGCTTTAGGAAAACGCAAAGGTGCGATCGTGGCGATCGATCCCCGGGATGGTTCCGTGCGGGCCATGGTCAGTTATCCTAGTTTCGATCCCAATGTTTTCTCGGCCCCAATTACTACCGCCACTTGGAAAAAACTACAAGCGGAGGGCAACCCGTTTGTTAACCGCGCTCTGCAAGGATTCCCCCCCGCTTCCACCTTTAAAGTCGTCACTGCCACTGCTGGCATGGAATCGGGGAAATTTCCCCCCAATACGGTCTTAAATACCTTTGCCGCCCTTTATGTGGGGGGGACAGCTTTTGGAGAATGGAATCACGCCGGTTTTGGTCCGATCGGTTTTGTCCGGGCCATGGCCATGAGTAGTAACACTTTTCACGGTCAAATTGGTCGCGGAGTGGGGGGGCCGGCTTTAATTGCCATGGCTCGGCGCTACGGTTTCGGTCAGAAAACCGGGATAGAATTAGCGGAAGAAACTCCGGGGTTAATTGCCGATCGCGATTGGAAACTGCGTAATTTTAAAAACTGGGATTGGTCCGTAGGGGATACGATTAATATGTCGATCGGTCAAGGATTTACCCTAGCGACTCCCCTACAGGTAGCTGTGATGTTTGCTGTCCCCGCTAACGGTGGTTTTTTGGTGAAACCGCACCTTTTACAGGATGCCCGCGATGTTAAGGAATGGCGAAAGTCTTTAAACATGAAACCTAGCACCCTAGACACCCTGAGAAAGTCCCTGAGAGCCGTGGTAGCGGAAGGAACGGGTCGGGCCCTATCGGACCCCGCTTTACCGCCTGTAGCGGGCAAAAGCGGCACGGCAGAAGCACCTCCCGGGAAGTCCCACGCTTGGTTTGGAGCTTTCGCACCCTTCGACAAGCCCGAAATTGTCGTGGTCGCCTTTGCGGAACATTCCGGCGGTGGTGGTGGTAAAGTGGCCGCACCTATGGTACGTCAGGTAATGGAGGCTTATTTTAATGTGAAGCCGAAAGAAGAAAAACCCCGGCCGAAGCCTTAGAGACTTGTGGCGGTAAGTGGCACACAGCGCACGGTAATTCCCGTGGCCGTGGCCATTTTTTGCGCCCAAATTGCCAATATTTCAGCGTTTACGGGTTTGAGAATTTGCATTCCGTCGGCAGCGGTGAGGGGATTATTACCGCGGGTTTCTAATTGTCTTTGTCTGGCCCGGGGACGGGTCGGGGTGTTAAGTTGAATTTCATCCGGTTGTAGCTGTTGCATCAAATCGATATACTGGTCTTGCTCTTGGGGCGACCAAGAGGCCAGCACCATGGTTTGAATTGCTAGTTTTCCTGACCATTCTTGGCGAAATTGTCTTAATCCCCACCAAAGCTCCTGCCAATCCAGGCCGGGGACCGGACGGTTAACCCGTCGCCATTGGGCCTCGGAAACAGCATCGATTTTAGCGGCGACGATATCAGCTTTGCTCAAGTCTTGACGCACTCGGGCATCTCCCAAGAGGGTACTATTGGTTAAGACCGCCACCGGCCGCCTGGTCATTTCCTTGACGGTGGCCAGTATTTCCCCTAAATTGAGGGCGAGGGTGGGTTCCCCGCTACCACTGAGCGTGACTATATCCACGTCCCAGGGGGCAAAGGCACTTAAATCCCTGCTAATTTGTTCGCTGGTGATAAAAACTCTTCGTTGCTCGGTTTTTTGCTCAATTTCTCCTAACTGACAGTAGGCACAGTTAAAGGAACAGGTGGAAACTAAACCAATCGGATCGATGCCCAAGGAACTGCCGAAACGCCAAGAGGCAACCGGGCCATATACGGAGCAGAAATAATCTTGGCGAGCAGTCATCGAAAATACCGAAAGAAGACGGAGAGGGAGGGATTCGAACCCTCGGTACGGTCTTACGATTCGTACAACAGATTAGCAATCTGCCGCATTCGACCACTCTGCCACCTCTCCAAGATGACATTATTTTAGTCTAACATGAAAGGCCGATTTTTGGCAAGTAATTTTTGGGCAGTTAATCGCTTAAACGACCATCCTCCATATTGACAATGCGATCGGCGATGTCGAGAATCCGGTTATCGTGGGTGACAAGTAAAATCGTGCAACCTTGTTCTTTTGCCAATTTCTGCATGATTTCCACCACATCGCGCCCAGATTGTTTATCTAAGGCCGCGGTCGGTTCGTCAGCGAGGACTAATTTGGGATGACTGACGAGGGCGCGAGCGATCGCGACCCGTTGTTTTTGTCCCCCCGATAGATCGTGGGGATAGTAATCAACGCGGTTGCCTAAACCCACTGACTCCAGAATTGCCGTGGCTTTTTGATCGAGATCTTGTTCTAAAAACTCCTCGTGCAGTTCCAAAGACATCCTAACGTTTTGTTTCGCTGTCAGGAATTTTAGTAAATTATGTGCTTGAAAAATATAGCCAATTTGACGGCGAATTTTCAGCATTTTGCCCTTACCAATTCCTAACATTTCTTGGCCGAGAATTTTTAAACTGCCCGCTTGTGCCGATCGCAAACCTCCCATTAAACTCAATAAAGTAGTTTTCCCCGATCCCGAAGGACCAGTCATAATCACTACTTCCCCCGCTTTAATTTCCAGATCGATATCGTATAAAACCTGTTTTCTTAATTCCCCCGTGCCAAAATAGTGATTTAAGCCTTTAATGGCAATTACGGGTTCATTAGGGCTAAAATTCCCTAATTCTCGCTCTTTTTGAAAAATAAGCATTATGAGAACCTCGAAAAATATAGTATACTTCAATAAGATCACAAGTTAAAGCTATTTGGAGGGATGAGAATTTAATTCTCGGAGCAAATATTGGTCTTTTGTGGCGATTTTACCGATATTTAAAGACAAGTGACCCACGGTTCGACTCTCCCAGAAGACAAGTCTTTGAAAATTATAAGTTAAGGGTACCTCAAAAAATCGAAAGATTTTATCAAAAATGTCATGTTGAATACCCTCAGTTTTACAGATGGCATAAAACCATGACTAATTGAGCATCGGCAAAGCACGAGGCTCTTCTGGTTTCTGTGTGGAAACGAGGTCTATACTGATAGAATATCCGCAAAATAGCCCTAAAAGTCTTGGCCGATAAGCATTTCACGATTCCATAAGCAAAAATTATCACACAAAGTCGAGAAGAGCCAGCACGATCAAACCTTAACAATTTTGTGCAAAGTTTGTTGGTACAAAATAAGTTGTTTGAGGTCGATAAACAATGATTATCTTAGAAATGAAAGCAGTGGTCAAACCGAGTTAGTGTTCTGCCATTGATGATACTATTCGTACGGTACAATTCATCCGGAATAAAGCTTTAAGACTTTGGATGGGTGCTAAACGAGAGTGTAAAGTAGATATAGTGATTTCAAAGGCTCTTCGGTTTGTGTTATGCAATGGACGGGAGTTATAAGGGATGGAACCCTTATAGAGAAAGGCATTTAGCGATTTTTGTCAATTGTTTTTGCTCTAGAGCGAACTAATCAATTAAGTCTCTTGCCAGATAAGGATTTAGTCGATTTATGCCCCCCTATCGAACCATACCAAGTAACGAAGAACCATTTCAAATAAGTATGATAAAAGTGAAAAATAGGGTAAAATAAGGAGAAACGAGCAACTTTTATGAAACCACCAGGCATCAGAAGCAGATATCAGCGGGATCAGCACTTTGTAGTTTTCGCATTGCAATCGTGCCTGCTAAAAAGCACATTGCAATTGTAAGAACTAAAACGAACAGTGCTAAACTAGGAGTCATAAATACAGGTAAGTTAGTATCTCGTCTAGTTAAATCATACATAAGTTCTGAAATCAAGAAACCTGGAATATATCCCAAAACAGCAAGAATTAAAGACTCCTGAAAAACAACATTAAGCAGAAAAGAATGAGGGTAAACCATTGCTTTGAGAGTTGCATATTCAGCAAGATGATCAGAAACATCTGCATAAAGAATTTGATAAACAATAATTGCCCCTACCATAAAGCCCATTATTACACCTAAGCCAAAAATAAAACCAATGGCCGCACTCGTTTCCCAATAGTGTTTTTCGGATAAGGCAAAATCTTCGAGAGTCATTGCTTTTACGTCATTGGGTAAAATTTTTGTTAGGGTTTTAATCACGGCTTGGGGATTAGCGTTAGGTTCTAGAGTAATTAATCCAACATTAATTTTGTTAATGCTGCGACCTTTAAAAATATGTAAAAAAGTTGAATCACTGGTAATAACATTACCGTCTGCTGCAAAGGAAGCTCCTAGACTAAATAATCCTGCTACTTCAACTCGTACTCCTTCTAATTCTGTGCTAACCTGATATCCTTGATTAAAATTTTTGGCAATGGCACCAAATTCTCGTCGAGATAATTTGTCAAAAAGTATTCGATTTGTCATCTTTAAATCATTTAAATTGTTGACTATTTCGGGAAATTTAAATACAGATTGAGCAGGATCAAAAGCATAAACCAACAAAGATCGTTTCGTGTGATTATCAGGATTTTTCCATTGACCTAGACCAACATACAAAGAAGCCACTGACTTAACCCCTTTCACTCGTTGAGCTTGATAAATTCTTTCCCGTGGAAAACTTTCTAGAGCAAATAATACTTTAGATTGAGGATTTAATAATACCAAATCGGCTTTGATACTTTTATGAGGGGCCATTGCAGCTTCATAGAGAGCATTCATGAACCCTAACTGAAGAAAAATGAGAATGACAGAGAACCCAATTCCCGCTAAAGCTACCAATAAACGAGTCTTATTACGGACAATTTGAAGAAGGGCAAAAGTAAGTAGTAAAATCATGGTTTTTACTTAACTAAATTTAGAGTTGAATGGCAACTTGAACTTGTAAATAGGTGAAATTTTGAACTTTTCGACTGGTTTCTGGATCAAGCGCAATTTTTACTTCAATTACTTTACGATCAACATCAGCACCTGGATCATTACTAAAAATATTTTGTTTTTGAACTAATAAACCAATTTGTTTAACCGTTCCCTCTAACTTTTCTTCAAAAGAATCACTGCTAATAATTACTTTTTTACCCAATTTAATTTGTTGAATATCTGTTTGATAAACTTCAGCAACCACTTCCATCTTTTGAGTTTGACCCATTTTTACAATTCCTTGACTATTAATTGTTTCCCCAGGTAAAGTATGAATTTGAAGAATTTGCCCATCTACGGGCGCTTTTACAGAAGCTAAGGCTAAATTCGTTTTTGCTTGGGTTTCTGCTACTTTTGCCTCCTCTAGTTCAGCCATAGCTAAGGCGATATCTTCAGGCCGAACTTCTTTAATTTCTTCTAAGGTTGCCTGAGCAGAACGAATCTGCTTTTGAGTAGTTAAAATGGTACGGTTTAAAGTTGCCTTGGCTTCTTTAATTTGTTGTTGTAAAGTTGTAGTAATTGTGAGTAAATTAGCCCCAGCTTCATTGAGTTGTTCTTGAAAAACATCTTTTTGTAAACAAGTATTATCTCTAGAAGAACTGGAAACCGCTCCTTCTTTATATAACATCTCAGCACGATGACATTCAGTTTGTGCATTCTTGAACTCAGATTTTATCCGTTCAATGGTGGCTTTTTGGGCTTGTACTTCTCCAGTTAAACGAGATTTTAGACTGGCAATATTAGCCTGCTGAGAAGCTATTTGGCCTTCCAATTCTGCTTTGAAAAGTTCTACGGTTTCTGATTGAGATTGTACCGCTCCGATTTTAGCACCTGCTTGAACTTGATTTAAACGAGCTTGAGCGACTTGAACCCTTTTTTGGGCCAATTTTAAAGCGGCTTGTTCTCGTTCATAACTATCCAAGATGGCAATAATTTGTCCGGTTTTGACTGTATCCCCCTCATTGACCAAAAGTTTTTCTAAACGCGCTCCTTCTAGAGGAATGGTTGCAGAGACTTGTATGACTTTGCTTTGAGGTTCAATTCGTCCTAAAGCAGTTATTGAGATTACAGGCGATTCTGGTTCAGAGGACTCAGTTTTTGTTTCAGAAATTGTCAAATTGGAGAATTGGGTAACAGATAGTAGTCCGAGTATCCCAGTTGACAAAGCCCCAGTAATAACACAAATCATCAGCCATTTGCCTTTTAAAAATTTGATCTTTGGAAAGTTCATCGATTCTTTGTTCATAATTCAAGTAAATCTGGCTCTTCGGTTTGTGTTATGCAATGGACGGGGGTTATAAGGAATAGAACCCTTATATAGAAAGGCATTTAGCGATTTTTGTCAATTGTTTTTTATCTAGAGCGAACTAATCAATTAAGTCTCTTGCCAGATAAGGATTTAGTCGATTTATGCCCCCCTATCGAACCATAACAAGTAACGAAGAGCC
>NZ_JAPZSR010000027.1:0-1252 GCF_027531875.1 Microcystis sp. LE19-84.1B
GCGTTTGAATTGTTCATCTGATAAGTTTTGATAATCCATAATTTTGCTAATAAACATAGCAAAATTATAGATGATTTCCTGACCTAAGATCACATTTTATTCTTTTTTCCACTTCAATCTAAAAATCGAGAAAAAAGCAAAACCCTATATTATACCATAAAAAAATTATGCAAGAGGTCTAATGTAGATGCAATGATTCATACCCAAAGTCAGCAACGCCGAGCATCTTTCAATTTGACAACGCCTAAACCCACAACTTCAATCAATCTGCATGGTGCGTTCCCCAAAAATCTATTGGTGGAGCAGTGGGAGCCACATTAGGGAACGCACCCTACGGCGATGGCGTACTGCTACGCAGTGCCTTCGGCATCCCACTGCATTGGGGTTGTTGGACCGCACACCAGAAGCAAAACATTAATCGCCCCCAAAATCTCGATCGCAATACCAGCTAATGATGCATTCTACCCATTGGATTGCGATCACCAAACCAAGCCATCAACCAAGTTTGCATCTGCTGAATTTCCTGGCGCTGGCTAGTGGCAATGTTCTCAGCAAAGGGCTGGACAGCCTGATGCTTCACCAGATTATGATTCAGGAGCATTTGCGACATCATCACGGCTCCCATATGATGTTTAATCATATCTTGTAAAAAAGTTTGATCTAGGGCATCGCCCTGAAGTTGACTCAGATCGCGCATCATGGGAACGTAGGAGACGCTAATATTCTTTCCGGGATACCACTCGTTAAGCCAGTTTTTCATCTGAGCAATTTCAGCAGTTTGCACTTGAATGATCTTTTGAGCAAACTGCCTCATCTCAGGACGCCTAGTGCGTGCCAGAATAACCTGGGCGGTATCGATTGCCTCCTGATGGTGGGGAATCATTTGGGCAAGATAGTTAAACTCGCTACTGACCTGCATATGAGGCATCATACCCATGCCGTTGGGAGAAAATTGAGCAGAGGCGGAATCTGGAGAATTTCCAGATGGACCGGTCAGAAGTAAAGTTGAGGTTGCAGCCAGTCCAAGAGCGGCAACGGCCCCTAGCACAATAATGGCTTTATTTTTCATGAGAAAAACCATGTAAAAACCTCACTATACTATAGCACTTACCCAGGGCAATCGCACTTATTTTGTATAAATTGTACTTGACAAACCAGACAGTTTAAGCTGTGGGGGCTAGGGGCTAGACATGGCCGCTTGAATCGAGGACACTATCTAGATATCTCATCAGTCCCGTTTACTGCGACTTAA
>NZ_JAPZSR010000088.1:0-12766 GCF_027531875.1 Microcystis sp. LE19-84.1B
CTCAATTGTCTATCTTTTGGTATTAACTTATTTATGCCTTAAGTCCTTTCCTGTATGAATTTCAGCTACTTTTGAGCGTAGTTGCTCTCATCGAATTTTATTTTAAGTTAATTATTTGCATAACAATTCCCGAAGAGCCTGTTGCTTCCATTGCCGGGTTTCAACCGCTGCCCTATCTTTCCGTTTATGCAGCGACCAAAGCTTTTGTTCTCAGCTTTAGTGAGTCTCTCTGGGCAGAAAATAAAGACAAAGGCGTTGAAATCCTCGCTCTTTGCCCCGGTCCGACGGAATCTAATTTTTTTGAGGTGGCCCGATTTCCCAGTGCCTTTATGGGCAAAAACGGCCGGTTAGATTCGGCAGAAGTGGTGGTACAAGAGGCTTTAACTGCCTTGGCAAACAAACGCCCCAACGTGGTAGCCGGTAAATTGGCTAATAAAATTATCGTCAATCTGCCCCGTTTTTTACCCAGAAGTTGGATCGTGTCTTTGATAGAAAAGCAATTTAAGCTATAAGTAGAATAAAGCGAATTAGAGCAATTGCTGATAGGATTTTAAGGGAATACCTGTACGGTTTCTTACTTCGATCGCCGAACGATAGACACCGTTTTTTTCCCTTTCAGCGACAATTTTATCAGCCACGGAAAAGTCAAGACCAAGATTAACTAATTCCGCAACGGAGTAGTAGTTTAAACAACGCCAAGAAATGTCAACTTCTTGGCGAATATCGTAGGCAAAGATAACTAAAGGTTCTAATTTTTTCAGATAATTTTCTGGTAAACCAGCTAGGAAGTGTAATTCTTCTAAATGGGTAAAAATATGTCCTTCGTTACGGACAGAAACGATATCATTGGCATAGACAATCGGCAACCCTAATTTATAAACTAGATCGTTGGTGGAACAGCTGTTAATATCAATTTTTTCGATAGGAGAGAATGACTGTCTGGAATTGGTTCTATTTCCCGAAGCTATTGGATGGGAATTAAGCTGTTGACGGATGTATAAACCTAGGCCGATTTGGGCAAACCAAATTACGATAAAAGACTCTTGTGTAAGGAAAATAAGGGAGATAATTGTCAAGGCAATGCCGACGGATAACCAACTTTGATTATTAGTTTTTTTGCCAGCATTAGCAATGGCAAGACCACCAAAAACTGGGACTAAGGACAGCCAGATCCACTCGGAAGACTCGGGAGGGCGAGGAGAGAGATTAGACATATTTTTTCAAAGAGAATCTAAATATTTTCTGCGTTTTTCTTCGTATTCTTCAGCAGTAATAATTCCCTGATCATAAAGTTTCTTAAGCTGGAGTAAAGTAGCGGTTTTTTGCTGGCCTGATTCTGGCAGTCCTCGCTCTCTACTGTTGGCGAGATAGTTAGGATTGTATTTAGCATCAAAAGCTTGATCTGACATGATGATTAAACCAATAAATTCAAAAAAAGCAATGATGCCGGGGATAAAAGTCCAGAAGAAAAGTAGATAGAGAATACCTGCTAAATTCTCCCCTAGATAAAATTTATGGATGCCAAGATAACCGAGAAAAAAGGCTAGTAAAGCCGCTATAGTTCTATTTCTCATAATTTTTGAGATTTCCCTAATTTAGCCAAAAGAAAGTATAAAACCACGATGCCTGCCTGTAATTCCAAGAGAGTAATATAACCCTTGACTAGATAATTTAATTCTAGGGAGGAATTAAAGGCAAAAACTAGCACACCCAAGACTAAAAAAGGCAGTAAGCGCCAGCCAGACTTGGGTATTTTTATTACCGTACTATTAACCTGATTCATGGGCTAATTCTCTAGGTTGATCTTTTTCGGTGATAGTCGCAAAATCGAGCTTTGTCAAGGGGTGGTTTGATTAACTTTTAGCATCTCAACGAGAATATTATGGGCATCCTTGGCTGATTCTAGGGTGCGCGCAAAAGGTATTCTAATTGTTTGACTCTCCCCTAATTTTTCTATGGCTAAATCCATGCCTTCGGGATCGATGGAGAGCATTTGAGCGGTTTCTGCATCGGTGATATTACCGTAAACTTGAGCGTAGAAAAGCACGGCATCACCGTGATCCTTGTTCATGTGTTTACATATGCGATCGCTAATGGCGGGAGTGATAGTTTCAGACATAATATTCTGGAAAAAAATCGATAATAAGGTGGGGACGGATAAAAGCCAGTTCTAAATCGAGGCCAATGGGGGGATATTAGCTAGGGTAGCGTAATTAATCGCTAATTGCCAGATAATTTGAGCTTGGGGATGGCAGGTATCAATGATAAGTTTAATATTATTTTCTTGACAAAAATCCTTAATTGTGCATTGCTCTAATTGTCCCACTTAAGGTCAATCGGGGCAAAGAGTAAGATCCAGGGCTGCCCGTGCAGTTAAATTGCCTGTTGAGACGAGACAAGAGGCAACAGTAAAGGGATGGGGAGAGACTCAGCTAATCGGATAAGCGGTTTAAATGCCTCTTAGATTAAAACCCCACACCCTGTCCCTGGGAAAAACTTTTTTTCAGTACACCCTATATATTTTATCGTTCACAACCGACAACAGAAGCGGTGTAGGTATTACCGATATGCTGAATACCATTGACAAAAAGATTGACTAGAAAAGGTTGATCATTTGCCCGTACTGTGGCAGTAATTGTTAAGGGTTTATCGGGTTCGATTCGTACTCCATTAGTATTAAAAAATTCCTCGTTAGTTTGATCGCTATACTTGAGAAACAGCCGAATATCAAAGGAAGCAGCCCGGGGGACAGAAACCGTAACGATAAACCTCTGAAAACTTCTACCCCCCGGAACTGCCCAATCGGTATTCCAATTATTACGAGTTATGGTGACACCGAAAGGACCTGGAACAGTGGGTTGTGAGACGGTTTTCGTAACTTCACTACCTTCACCCCCTAATAAAGAAAGTGGCCGACAATTTTGCGCCGCTGCCGGTAGATGTAAGCTTAATAATACCGCCGATAGACCTAAGTAGAAAAGCACGGCATTACCGTGATCTTTGTTCCTGTGTTTACGGATGCGATCGCTAATGGCGGGAGTGATAGTTTCAGACATAAGATTCTGGAAAAAAATCGATGATAAGGTGGGGACGGATAAAAGCCAGTTCTAAATCGAGGCTAATGGGGGGATATTAGTTAGAGTAGCCTAATTAATCGCTAATTGCCAGATAATTTGGGCGTGGGCATGGCAGGTATCAATTAATCTAAGAATAAGCGGTTTAAATGCGTCTTAGCTTATGATTGGGGGGAGTTAGTCTAAACTCCAGTAGACTACAATTTTGGCAATAACTGGTGGTAGGATTGGATCATTCTTTCGTAAGTAAAGCGAGTGGCATTGATAAAACCTTTTTGCCTCAAATCTTCCAGGCGATCGGGAGCGAGAAGATTTGAGGCAATAATAGTAGCGGCGGCCTCGTGTTCGGTGGGATCGAAGTAAACGGCTGCATCATCAGCGATAACAGTCATGGGGAGACGATTGGAGGTAAAGACGGGACAACCACAGGATTGAGCTTCAATAACGGGAACACCGAATCCTTCCTGAAAGGAGGGAAAAATTAAAGCAGTTGCTAGGCAATAAAAGGCGCGAAGATCATCATCGGAGACGGTTCCTAATTCGATTACTTGTGCGGACAAGTTATTCTGATTAACAAATTCGCGCATATCCGGCAGCAAAAGTTTTCCCATCAGGATCAATCGGCAATTTTCCAGACCAGGGAAAGTGATTAACTTCTTGAATATTTTCAGCAATCCCAATCGATTTTTATACCATTGGTCGCCCCCGACATGAATTAGCCAAGGACAATCACTATTAATGTTAAATTTGGCCACTAGATTTACCGCCGCTGCTCTTGTCATCGGACCGTATCCCTCACTCAAGCAATCCTCGATCACTTCCGTTTGTTCGGGGGTAATTTTAGTTAAACGGAGAACATCGGCACGAGTAGCTTCGGAAGAACAGACAACATATTTAGCCTGTTTGAATCCTCGCAAAATCATCGCCTGATACTGTTTTCCTGTCCAACTGGTGGGATTTTCAGGAATTTCTCCTAGGGCGGAACGAATGGCCAGCAGATCGTGACAGATGACAAAATACTTGCGATCTTTTAGGTAGGGAGTTAAATAGGATAAAGCCTGATCACAAATGCAGACGATATCAGCCCAATCCAGCTGCTGACGTAACTGCACCGGGAAAATAATTAACTTATCGATGTACCCTAACCACTTGCCGAGTCCCTGGGGAGAGGATTTCAGTTGACCGAAAATAGGCTGTGCTTGCACTCGCCGAATTTCGTGTCCTTTTTGTCTGAGTCCTTTCTCCACTAAACCGACAAAACGATTAATACTGATCTGCCGATCGTTGACGTAATTTCCTACTATTAAAACTTTCATGATTAGGCTCCAAAAAATCAATTTTTATGGCGGTAAAACTCTCCAACAGTATCGAGTAAAATTCAGGGATTAAGAACAATATTAGTCCCGCAAAATTTCCTCGTACCTTTGTCCCGCTCGCTCCCAGGTGTACTCCGATTCCACCATCGCCCGGCCATTATGGGACAGTTGTTCTCGCAGAGAAGGATCATCGAACAACCTAGCGATCGCTGTAACGTACTCAGCAACACTATTAGCCCGCAGCGCCCTAGGGGGAATTCCCTCTGCTGCCACCGTTAAACCCTCTAAACCGCGATCGCTGGCGACAATCGGAATCCCCGCGGCCATGGATTCTAGGGTTTTGGTCTTGATTCCCAATCCCACCCGCAGGGGAACCACACAAACGGTTCCTCGGTGTAAATATTCCACTGTCGAGGGAACGGTCCCCGTCACCCTCACACCGGGATACTTGGCCAGTTCGAGAACTTCCGGTGCTGGGTTGGCCCCCACTAGGGTTAAAGTGGTATCGGGATATCGCTGTTGAATGACTGGCAGGACTTCTAAAGCAAAAAAACGGGCGGCATCGATATTATGGGTGGAACTCATGGCACCGACAAAGACCAAATTATGACCGCCGGGATCCCGAGGACGATAGGGAAACAGGGCTAAATCCACGCCATTAGGCACGATATCCACCCGTGCATCCGGGAGGATTTTTAATAATTGTTCGCGATCGTAATCGGTAGTAGCCACTAATTGCGAAAACTTGGCACAGTAACGTTTTTCGTACTGATAGAGTAAGGGCAGATAGAGAAAATCCCGCAGCGGATAGGCGGAGGCTCCTCTATCTAAATGATTGCGTGTCCAACCGTACACGGAACTGTGAATATCTACTACTGTTTTGACTCGCTGACGGTATTCCGGCTGGACAAAAATCTCGCTGATACTCTGAGCGCAGATAATTACATCACATTTTTGCTGCTCGACGTATTCATCTATTCGCTCTTGAATGAGCGGCGAACGATAACTAAGAACATTAGCAGGGGTCATCTGTACTATTGCCTCCAGAAAGCGCCCTGTTTTACCGATTAGTTTTGTCAGTCCCTTGCCTGGTTCGGGAATTTCCTGGGGCGGAAATAAGACAAGATGATTGGTAAAGGTTTTTAATTCTTCGATCTGAGTTTCTGTGACATTCTCCACCCGACGGGCAAACAGGGTGACATCGTGGTTTTGATGAAGACATTTGATCAGGTTAAAAGTCCTACCCTCGGTTGCCCCGCGACTAGGTGGATAGGGAAAGTTATGGCAAGAAAGGACTAATATTCTCATAATTCTATCTCGGCAGCGGTTTTTGACAATAATTCTACCGTTTCCTTTAGTTGGCTATATACGGGAATCTCAACTGGGTATTTCTCGATCTCCCCAAGGGTGACTTTTCCCCGTCCTGTTAAGAGCAATACGGGTTGACAACCAGCTTCTAGGGCGCATTCTAGATCGCTGGGCGCATCGCCGATAAACAACGAGCCGGCTAAGTCGATTCCGTACTGCTGGGCGGCTGTCAGCAGCAGATAGGGGGAGGGTTTGCGGCAGGGACATCCTTCGTCGGGATGGTGCGGGCAAATGGCAAGATCGTGAAAATGCACGCCCGATTGTCGGTATTCCTCAATCATGCGCCCGTGAATCGCCGCCAGATCGTCCCAAGTGAAATAGCCCCTAGCAAGTCCCGATTGATTGGTAATGATGATCAGCAGATAACCGGCATCCTGCCACTGTTTTAAGGCAGCCGCTGCCCCGGCGGGAATGCTCACCTGTTCTGGTTTGCTCAGGTAGGGGATATAGTCAATAACTACCCCATCTCGATCGAGAAATAAGGCTTTGTTCTTTTTCGCTCTATCTTCGCTTTTCTGGTCAGAATTGCCGGGAGGTGGCGGAGATGGGTATTTTAGATCGTCGTCATTGACGGAAATTGCGGGGAAAGGATTCATTATGTTGGACTTTTTAGAGTCAGGGACTAGAATTCTCAGTTCTTCTGTCAAGGACGAGAGCTTGAACCGATAGACAGACAAAATTCGAGGGATTGTCGCGATTTGTGCTAGTTTTCTCGGCTAAATTGCTTCTCTTTACTATCTAGATGTCAGGGTAGAGCAATCACGCCATATTATACGCCGTCAGGCCTTTAGGCTTTTGATTATATCAGCAGTATTGTCAGGAATTGTTAACATTTTTGTCCAGCCACACAAAAGGCCAAGACTGGCAAAGGTGGAATCCCCCGCTCAGAAATCCTCCATCCCGGCCAGAATATATCAAAAGTTTATTTACAAACAAAACAAATTGTGCTAAGGTTGGGGCGTTTGTGGTATATTCCCAGAGGAACTGGCAAAAGATCACTCTTTTGACTCGATTCCCGTGATCAATTCTACCATGCTAGGGGTTTTGTCCCCAATTAATGGAGAGCGATTCTGGTCTTTTGATACTATTCAATGTAATGACAGAATGATTGAGAGTTAAATTTATTCAACTAATAAAAATTGGAAAATCAAACCTATGCAAATGGTGGAAAAATCAAACAGAAAATTGGATAGTTTCCAGAGTGATCCCTCTCTGTCAATTTTAATCAAGACTGAATTGGAAGAAGCTTATAACCTGAAGAAAAAACTACTAACCGAGACAAAATATCTAGAAAAAATCCAAGAGATTTGCCAAGTATGTATCAATGCTTATCGCAACAACCACAAAGTATTAGTCGCCGGTAATGGAGGCAGTGCCGCCGATGCTATCCATTTTGGCGGTGAGCTACACGGCCGATTTCTGAAAGAAAGACAGTCTTTACCAGTTCGCGTCCTCAATAGCGATATCGCCAGTTTAACAGCAATCGCTAACGATTATGGTTACGAATATATTTTTAGCCGCCAGATAGAAGCGGAAGGAAACCCTGGTGATGTGTTTATCGGTATTTCCACTTCGGGAAATTCCGCTAATATCCATCAAGCTCTCAAAGTTTGTCAAGCAAAAGGTCTCACTAGCATCGGTTTAACTGGGGCGAAGGGATTAGCCCTAGCGGAAAAAGCCGATTATTGTTTGATGATTCCCAGTGCCAGCACCCCGCGGGTTCAAGAGTGTCATGGTTTTGTTCTTCATACTATTTGTTTAGCGATCGAAGAAGCGATCTTTCCCAACTAAAATCTCCTAGCAAAAAATCAACCTAAACAGCATACCCATGATAATCAGAACCAAAATCAGAACCAAAGCTCCTTTAAGATTAGGTTTAGGTGGTGGCGGCACCGATGTCGAGCCCTACTGTAGTCTTTATGGGGGTTACGTTCTTAACGCTACTATCGATCTCTATGCCTACTGTACAATCACGGAAATTACTGACAAGCAAGTCATTTTTGTTGCCGCCGATCGAGGAGAACAACAAATAGAAACCCTTCAGTTTCCTCTCCCCTATAACGGTGTTCTAGATCTGCATAAAGCGGTCTATAATCGTTTGATTAAAGACTTTAATCAAGGGCAACCTTTGCCGCTGCAAATCACCACTTTTTCCGATGCGCCGGCTGGTTCGGGATTGGGTTCTTCTTCTACCCTAGCCGTGGCCATAGTTAAAGCCTTTGTGGAACTGTTAAAATTACCCCTAGGCGAGTACGATATCGCCCATTTAGCCTACGAGATCGAACGAATTGACCTCGGCTGGTTGGGGGGCAAACAGGATCAGTACGCTGCTACTTTTGGCGGTTTTAATTTTATGGAATTTTATGAACAAGATCGAGTCATAGTTAATCCTTTGAGAATTAAAAATTGGGTGATCAATGAATTAGAAGTCTCTCTGATCCTCTACTATACAGGCATTTCTCGCTACTCATCTCAAGTAATTGAGGATCAAATTCAGAATGTCCAAGAAAAAAATGAGCAGGCGATCGCCGCTACCCATCAACTCAAAAAAGAGGCAATTCTCTTTAAAGAAGCACTGCTTAAATCAGATTTTATGGGGATAGCAGAAATTCTGAGAACTTCTTGGGAAGCGAAAAAGAAATTATCCAAATTAATTAGTAATCCACAGATCGATCACATTTATCGGGTAGCGAGGGAAACCGGGGCCTATTCAGGCAAAATATCGGGAGCCGGTGGCGGTGGTTTTATTATCTTTATGGTCGATCCTACCAAGAAAATCGCAGTAACTAAAGCTTTGAAAGCAGCAGGAGGCCAAGTGATTAATTTTCATTTTACCAAATACGGAACCCAAGCATGGACATTATAGCAAGCAAAGGATCGACGGGGGAGGATTATCCCTATAAGCCTAAAAATAGTTTTTAAAAGATTGGCAATAATTCAGATTTTTGAGGTGTATCTATGGACGTAATTATTCTGGCGGGTGGGTTAGGAACTAGGTTGCGATCGGTGATCAACAGTTTACCAAAACCCATGGCTCCCGTTGCCGACAGGCCTTTTTTAGAATATCTATTAGATTACCTAATCTCTCAAAAAATTACCAACAAATTTTTAGTTTCTGTGGGCTATGAACATCAAAAAATTATCGATCATTTTGGCGATCAATACAAGGAATACGAGCTAAATTATCTGATAGAAGATACACCCTTGGGAACTGGAGGAGCGATCCAGTTGGCACTAAATAAAATTGAAACCGAACAAGCATTAATTGTCAACGGCGATACCTTATTCAATGTCAATTTATCCGCCTTAATTAATTTACATAATCAAAAGAAATCCCTGATAACTGTTGCTCTGAAGCCCCTAACTGACTTTGATCGTTATAATAATGTTCTGCTAGACGATGACCAAAAAATTATCGGGTTTGAATCCAAAAAATATCAAGATAAGGGCTATATTAATGGCGGCATATATTGTGTATGGAAAAACATATTATCCAGCTTTGATCTGCCATCAAAATTTTCTTTTGAGGACGACTTTCTCAAAGTTTATAGCGAGAAAATTCCCATGTATGGCTTTATTTCTGACGAATATTTTATTGACATAGGCATCCCCCAAGATTACGAAAAAAGTCAGATTGAATTACCTGAACTTTTTAATTTCCGAAATCAGGTTTAACCTCAGGATTAAAATACGAACCGTAAAACTTGGCGACTTTGATTGAATTATGGTCTTGATACCATCTGTGAGCGTTGTCAGCAATTTGCTGAAGTTGACTCAAACCGAGACTAGACAGATTCTCATCAGCTACTAAATAATGTTTATTATTTTCTACTCCATCCGCTTCAGAAGGATTATACTCTGTCAGAACTGGAACCAAACCGTGGGCGGCATAAGCAGCAAAGATACTGGATTTGCCTAAATCTCTTGGAAAACGGCTATAATCCAGAAAGCCCCCCCGTGAAGTTAACATTAATTCACTAACAACCTGGCGAGGCTGAAATCCCATAGGGATTATCTCTATTCCTTTGAATTGACCTTCTGTGGTACTCAAATCACAGGGATAACCAACATCATAAATGCGTTCAATGCCTAAAGCTCGACAGGCTTTTAGGAGGTTTTTACTGAATTTTGTATAGACTAGGGGGCGAGTGTGCTTGGAACCGAAAACAATAAGGTATGGTGGGCGTTCCTTGAGAGGAAGAATACATTGAGGTTCACCCACAGTGGAAAAACTTGGTAAGCAAATAACTTCAGTTTTTCCAGTCAGTCGTGAAACTGTATTTTTAATTCTGGAAGTAGTAGTCACGATTGAATCAGCTAATCTTAAGATTTGATAAGAAATTAGTAAAAATCTGAAAGCGGGGAGAGTTATCCCTTTTCTTGTGTAAGTTGCCTTGAACTCATGGACTAGGATAATTAATTTAAAGTCTCTAGTTTTTGTGAGATTTTGTAATACTCTCAAGAGCCAATCGGGAACATCGTAGTGTCTAAAGTTATAATGTAAGAGAACCCCCAAACAATCTGGAGTTATCAATGAAGACAAAACACTGGGATCGTCCATGTTCTTGAGAGATTGATAGTCGATCAGGCGGCTTACTATGCCAGTTTCCGAGCTAATCGCTTCAGCTAAAGCAAGGTAGCCGAAATCTCCATCATGACTTATAAATGGAACAATTTGTATAATTTGTTTTTGATTGATTGGCTTTGTTGTGTCAAACATAGATTCCTTCACTAAAGCAAAATTCTAGATGTTTTTGTAAACATGATACCAAAAAACTTTGTGAGTCAGTGACTGTTTGAGCATTTGCCCGTAGCGACGAGCTAAACAAGGGCTAACTCAAGTTTGAGGTGTACGAGTACCTGTCTGACTAAAGAATACCTCAGACGGAGTGCTATAGTCAAGGGCTTTTCGCAGTCGATGGTTGATTAAGTCCGTCGCTTGGTCTACCTGAGTTTGTTTGATGATGAGAGAAATTTGTCCCTTTCGGGAAAAACTGCCGCATGAGATCGTTGGTGTGTTCTTTCAGTCCTCGCTCCCAAGAATGATAAAGATTGGCAAAATAACATTAGACCTCAACCTAATATTATCTCAAGACCCAAAGTCTTTCTAGTTAAGGAATCTACCCGAATAAAAATTATTTTAATTGCCGCATATTTTTTCAGTGAAATTGAATTAGCAACGATAGATATACATTCCAGCCATCGAACCATTCGGTTAGTACGCAGACCAAAAGCAAGCTGTGACTGGGTTATAATTTTTGGAGATGTCTATTCAACCCCTAAGCCAGCCGCCTGCTCGTACCCACTAAACTCCTGGCCATTATCGAAGGTGAAAGTCTTGAGATGAGAGGCTGGTAGGCCCGCAAAAGCCACTTCAGTGGTGCGATTGAGTTCGGCGGTAGTCTGAGTCTTCATGACTCGTGCCACTAAAAACTTGGAGGTTTTATCTACATAGATAGGTAGCGATCGCCCCGAGATGGTTGCCCCCGATGATGGTATCTCCTTCCCAATGACCAATCTCAGTTTTTTCTTCAGCAATCGCTGGTCGATCCTCAATTCCGACTCGGTTGTATGCCTTGATTTCTGACGAATATTTTATTGACATAGGCATCCCCCAAGATTATGATAAGAGTCAACAAGAATTACCATCTCTCATCTCAAAAGTATCCTTTTGAGAGAGTCTTGGTAGTCACCTAAGTTCAGCAAATTTATGTTTGTATCGTCAAATTATTTCTAAATAAATTCACCAGAGATGCTTGCTAGTTTCAATCAACCGATATTATCTATTGTTAGCCCGACCATCGGAAATTTTTCCGGATATTGGTTACAACAACTTTTATCCGTGCAGGGAAACGTAGAATTTATCTTAGTTTACCCTCCTGGCGCAACTGCGGCCTTCATAGCTGACCCACGAGTAAAAATTTTATACAGTCTCTACAAAGGAGAAACACCTCAAAGAGCCTTTGGTTTAATGAACGCCACCGGTCAGTATATACTGGCTTTAGATGATGATGACTTCGTGCATCCGGATGTTGTATCTCTAACTCTTGAATATTTTGAGAAATTTCCTCAGAGTTGGATACTGCGTTTGTTTAAAGAAAAAATAGACTACTTAGATGAAGAAAAAATTAAAAGACCTTGGCAGCAATTGCCCTCTCTTGAGCAACTTAGAATTGCAAGAAAAAGAGAGGATTCCTATCAGGATTTGGTAGAAGTTCCCATTGCCCCTCTAGAAAATCATTTTGATATAAAAGTTGCTCTCTGGCCCTACGCTAAGAGAAGAGACATTCATGGAAGTCATGTGGAACCTTTTAATAATACAATTTGGAAAAGTCCAGCAGTTAAAGAAGCTCTCACAGAAATGTTCCAAGGCACGAGAATGGCGGAACTTTTAACTTGGTTGCCTCTTTGGGGATTAGATAGGGCAATCGGACTATATATTCAAGCCAAATTTTTTAAAACAGGTGCTTGTATTGGTCATTGGATGCCCGAACCTGGTCAAATCAGATATATTGTTAGGCCTTATTCCTTAAAAACAGTGCGATTGTTAGTGTTGGTGGAGATGTTGTTAGTGAAACAATTTCCTCAGTATGGCTACTTTTGGAATCTATTTTTTGAAGAATTTTACAACGGTGTGAAAATTAAAATTAGGCAAATATTTAACAAGCTAAATTAAGGTTGATAGCCAAAAAATAGGAAGTAAGTATTAATACCTGCTTCCCTGACATATGACAGATAGACTGATATTTTATACCTCTTTACCCAAGCGAGAACGAATAAAGATTCGCGGCACATTTAAGATGTCGGGAATAACGAGATTCCACATATATCCGTATTGGGGAAAACGTCTGATTAAGTAAAGCTCAGAACTCACCGTTCGCTCATTTTTTCGAGTAAGAGAGTGTCAAACAGGTTGAAAAGCTTACCCAATAAAGGATTCAGCGACCCAGACTGACTCGGGTTCATCCCGAAGCAAAGTAAGTGGTAGTATAAATAGACTCCTCTACA
>NZ_JAPZSR010000379.1:0-13721 GCF_027531875.1 Microcystis sp. LE19-84.1B
CAAGGTGTTGCTCGGCCATGAGGCTGCTTAAGGACGACTAGCTCCCCACTGTAAGACTTGAACCTAAGCTTAGAGGAAACCACAACGACATAAACTTCAACCCATCCCTACTGTCAGATTGTTCCAAGTTTGTTGGAATGAGGATTTGAGCAGCCAAAAATCAGGAGTTGTTTGGTAAAATTACCTGAGATTTTGGTCACTATGTCAACCTAATTTAAGTGCGATTGCCCTGCTTCACTAACCCTATTGAGTCCAACAAAAGTACCTTTGCGATTTTCATCACTAGGGAAATCGCAAAGGTTTTGAGTCATACAATATCAAATAAAAGCCTTTTTTAGTAGGGCTTTTACTTATATTGAGCGAACCCTATCTTCTAACATTGGGATAAGATGGACATTCATAGACTGTTACTTCGTACTTATCCTTCCAATCACAGCTGGCGCGATTACCCGGACAAACATACTTGGTTCTTGGTTCTTTATTCCTTTCTTCAACAATGGTGGTTGTTTCCACGTATGCCGTGAAGGTTCCCTCGTCAACTATTGTGTTTTTTTCCTTAATTTTATAATCGAAATCGTTTTCTCCCTGTCTGACGATTAGATATAGTCTATCGTGTCCTGGACCGATGGTTATCTCGGTAATTTCGGAGCCTCTGCCCCGGCTATAATCTCGGTCAGTGAAGGGAAAAGGATCGCTCGCCACTCCCCGGCTAACATTTCTAACCATAACCCTTCTGTCCCGACTCGGAGGGAAGGCTGTGGAGGTAAAGCTTGCTTTTACTATACCTTTAGAAAACCCCGGGCATTCACCGGTGTATCGGTACATGGGAATCACCAATCTGTTGAGAGAGGGACTTCCTATTATTTCCAAACCAACTTCCGGCGATTCCGTCTGCTTATTCTGTTGTTGTTGGTTGCTGGTGATAATTGGCGGGTAAATATTAATGGCTTGGGTATTTGACGGCAGACAAGTTAGGCAGAAACTTAGGCTGAGAAATTTCAGAGGTGAAATGAAACCGTTATTCATCATAATTGGGGTTCAGATTCGCTTGAGATTATATTTTCTATAATAACTGAGTCTGTGAAACTTAAAGCATCGCATTTTTCCAATCGGTTAAGAAATGTTCCGAAGTCGGAAGCGGCAAGAAGTTTATAGGATGGCAAGTGACCTCTTTTCGCTTCAAGACTGTAGTTGGGGGGATCGGTCAATGGTCCTTCATAGCCACGCCGCCATCCTACCCTCTCTTCAAATTGCTTATAGTCATTTTTAACTCCTTTCCAGATTTCCCCCTGAACGCTAAAGCCAAAACGTCCATTGGAATATTGCACCCAAAGTCGATTAATAATCTTCAGGTCAGAACAGGACAGATTGTTGATGATGTTTCCATTAAAATAGGTTTGATCTGTACCTCGAAGCATTAGTTTTTTCGTTTCGGCTTCGGCCTGCTGCCAATTTTCTTGTTCGAGAAGACTGTGAAGTGTCTGAAAGAGAAGATTATCGGGCAGCGGGGTAGCTCGACAGTCGGTCACTACTTGGATATTTTGCCAGTTTGCATAAAGATTAATAGGAACGGATAAAAATTCTATAACTTGTATGTTAGGATCTCTTTTGCCACCTCCCCCATTGATTCCTACCAAACAGCCGTTTTCGTGTAATAGTGGACCGCCACTCATTCCGGGTAAAAGTTCGAGTTTATGGGCAATTTGATATCCCCCTGCGGCTTTTCTGTCAACACCAAGTACATTCCCAGGACCGAAAAATCTCGCACGTCGATCTCGGCTAGTTTGGCTGGGTACTGCCCAACCAAATACATAAACTTTACTTGAGCCAGATAGCTGTTCTGCATTACCTATTCTGACAGTTTCGTACTCTATTGTACTAAAAAACTTGAAAATTGCTAAATCAGCATTCGGATGAATTTTTACCGAGGAAATTTCACTTATATATTGTTGTCTGTCAGAAGTTTCAACGCGATATCCAGTAGAGTTGGGCATCGGTTCGGGAGTTAGCTTATTTTCTTGATCGCAGAATTTTGAATTGAGAAACACATGGCAGTTAGTCAGGACAGTATATAAGTATCCTTCCTGTCCTTTAAATATATATTTTTGTTTCTGAACAATTGCTCCAGTACCTGGATTATTACCGTCTATTCTAATTATTTTGACTGTAGTTTGTTTGGCGATTTCTTCAACTTCTCTTTGGGAGAGAGCTAATAAACTTTGCTGAGTTAATGAAACTGCTATTAATCCAACCATAAGCGAGTTTATTGGTGCTAATATTTTCATCTATTTATCAGATATTACTTTAATAATTTGTTCGCTGGGGATTGCCCAACTTGAGTTATTGATTAGAGTCTGTAAAGCCGGCGATGGTTGAGAACCATCTTCATAATTATCGGAGTTTTCCCACAAAACCGGATGTCTGCCACTGATGCCGACTAATTCTCCCTTTTGATTGAGTAATGGCCCTCCGCTCATTCCCTTTTCAAAGTCGCCATTATATCCGATTTGATATCCTCCTTCTAGCGGTTTTTCTAAGAATGCAACTATTTTACCCGGTGTAAAATCAAACTCGTCGTTTAGGCTCTGAGTGCTTTCTCTTGTTTCTTTTTGTTGTATTGACTCATTGGCTGGATAGGCAAATTGTGGTTGCAAATAAAAAGGGAACCCCGCCGCTAACACATATTCCCCTCTCTTTAGGTTAGCGGAGGAACCTAGACGAGAAGCCACATAAAAGCAGGGGGATTTAAATTGTAGTAGGGCTAGGTCATTCCGAGCAAAATTTGCAGTTTTTACCACTTCTGAAATATGAATTTTTCCGTCAAAGGTTTGAAGATTGTAGGAAAAGTGATTATCTTTGAGAACATGGGCGTTGGTAATCACTTTATAATTGTTGTTTTGGGAGTAAATTATTACTCCAGAACCGATAAATTCTGATTCATATAATATTTTTACTGTGATAACTTTAATATTATTATATAAAGAATTGATCAGAATTGGTCGAGAAGATGGGCATCCCGACCGAATAATGTGAGGAGCAAAGTAGCCATTATCTGCATCAGTTACTAGCCTTAAGGCTGGACTACTGATGAGGAACATTATTAGTAAAAGTTGACATTGGGATTGGGTCACTGCCAAATTTACTCCTAGCGAGGCTCATTTTCTGAAGCTTCGATTATTTCTTCAAGATTGTTAATAAAAGTCTCGACATTAATATTAAGTTCTCCTTCGGAATCATAGGAAAAAGGCTGCTCAGTAAATCTAAATTTTGAAGGATTGCCATAGCGATTCATATTAAATAGTTTTTGGGCAACTTCTTCAGAGTTTAATCCTGTTTTTAGAGTGAATAACACCTCGTTTTTAGCGCAACTTCCGCCCTTAACTTTAGGAACACAGACGACGGGATAGCCATTGACATTTGAAGCTTTTACATTAGTCAGCAGAGGAGCATATTGATTAAAGCGATCGGAAACCGTGATGCAGCGTTTCCTGTTGTCCCATCCTGACTCGGCAAAGTCGTTGGAAGTCCATTCAATTATCGCTATGTTTCTTTTAGGGCGTTTGACAAAGGTATTCCACTTTCCCTGAAGTTGGCCGCAGAAGAATAGTCCCTTTCCTGCGGACTTGCTAGGTTCTGGCACACTGAAAGTGGCCGCACCAGTTAAGAATAACATCGTCAGAATTTGGTATGGCTGTCGGTGTTTCATCCTCAATGACCTCTTTTCTTCGTTTTGCTTGCTAGTCTAACATAGGATTCATCCCAAATCAACTTTTAATAATACGATTAAATCCCGATCGAACTTTAAAAACCTGCGCCCCGCTTCCCACTTATTTATAGCTATCAGTCATCAGCCTTGAATACGTTGTTAAACAAGATGTAGTATGAAATCCGGTCAGGATAATCTTGACACCGATAGTTCAGAAACTCGGCCGCCAAACTTGGATTTTCTTTTCAAAATTGCTGGCAACGGTACGCCCATCTCCACTGAGGGCGATCATTCTAGGTGAATCGAAAGATTTGGGAGAGGAAGGGGGGTAGCTAAAAATCTCCTTCTCCTTTTTGGTGTTTAGGTTCCATAATCTAATAGTTTCATCGGAACTGCGGCCAGCAATTATCTTGCCATCTTCGCTGATAACTATCAAACAGATATCGGCAGATGACCCTGCTTGGAGAGGAGAATCTTTCCAATTGCTATCTTTCCAAATTCTGATATTGTCTTGGCAACTGCTACTAGCGGCGGTCGTTCCATCGACACTGATGGCAACCGAGTGGGCTTCCCATGGATTGATAGAGGGAAAAATGCGTGGTTCGTATGGGTTACTGCCTTGTTTTTGCCAAAAAATGATGTTACCGCCCGAATGTCCGCTGACGATAATTGATGCGTCTTGATTAATGGCAAGGGATACCACCTCTTTTTCCACCGGTAGCGTCTCGATTAAATTTCCCGTTGACAGATTCCAGAGTTTAACTGTTGCATCTTCTCCACCAGTAACCAGTGTATTGCCATCGGAACTTAAGGCTAGGGCGATCAAACCTCGTTGGTTTGGCAGGGTAATACGTTCTTTCCCCGTTTTTAAATCCCAAACCTTGATTGTGCCATCTTCACTGCTGCTGGCTAATATTTGTTGATCGTTACTTATAGCGATCTCTAAAATAGCTTTTCCGTGTCCTGCTATGGTTTTTTTCCGTTTTCCAGTTGCCACTTCCCACAAGTAGATGTTCCCTTTCTCATCCCCACCTACCAAAGTTTGACCGTCTCGGTCTAGTACAAAAGAATTAATCTGGCTCGACGGCTCAATCAATGGCAGTTTTTCGACCGTTGGTTTATTTAGGAACAAGGAATCCAACAACGGTTTTATTCTTGGATAGCCAAACCCAAAAGAAAGCCCACCAGTTATAACAATAAAAATTACCCAGAACCAAGGGTTAAACCTCGATAGTGGGGGAGGCGGAGGTGGGGGAGTAGTAGTAGGAGATGGGGTGACAGAAACAGTCGGTTGGGAAGAAACGGGCAAGAAGGTTAACATTTCTTGAGCAGAGGTGAAGCGATCTCGTGGATGGGAACGGACAGCGCGATCGATAACGGCGGCTAAATTCGAGTGGAGACTGGGCGCGTCTCTTCGCCAGAGGATTTCACCGGTGTTGGGGTCGCTGGTGAGAGCTTGAGGAGTTTTGCCCGTCAGCAGGAAAATTGCGGTTAGACCCAAGCTGTAGAAGTCGCTGGAGGGAACTGGATGGCCAGCTGCTTGTTCTGATGCCATGTAGCCAGGAGTTCCCAATGGGACTGTTTTACTGCCGCCATTGATGTTGTTCACCTCTTTGAAAATACCAAAATCAATGAGAACAGGTTTACCGTCGCTGGCCCGCAGGATGATATTGTCGGGTTTGATGTCCCGGTGGATGATTCCTCGGCCGTGGATGTAGTCGAGGACGGGTAGGAGTTCTCGCAAGATTTTTTCTACTTCCGCTTCCGAGAGGTTGCCTTCTTGTTGGTGTTTTTCACTGAGGGTGATCCCTTCAATCCATTCTTGGACGAAGAAGAAATTTTCCCCTTCTGAAAAGTACTCGTAAAGTTGAGGAATTTGTTGGTTATTTTGCCCTAATTCTTCTAAAATAGCGGCTTCTCGCTGGAAACGTTCTTGAAACCAATCTGAAGTTGGTGCTGTGCCAGTTGTAGCCTCATCTGGCTTTAGTTGCTTGATTACACATTTACGGCCGGAGGGCATACGAGTATCGATCGCGAGGAAAGTTTCGCCAAAACCGCCTCTACCTAGTGTTTTCAAGATTTCATAGCGATTGTTTAGCATTTAATAGCGACTGTCTAATAGGAATGCTGTCATTTTAAAATGGATAAACTTCGTGGGGGTGATTTTCTTTTCAACCCTGGCTGCCAAACATCACTAATAAAAAGCCGGCGATTAATTCACGAGTCGGGGAATTGACAGATCGCAATCCTTTATCCACATTTTTGTCCGAGAGGGTTCATAGAAAACCTGCCAAATTTTATATCCCTGTGGATCGGTTGCTGTAATACCCGTTAGCAAGACCACCTGATCGACGATTAGATAACTTCCTCTAGTTCCTTTCTGAGCATCATACACTCTACCGTCCGCTCGAATCCTATGATTTTGACAATTTCCCCCACGACGGGGTTTGATAAGGGCAACAACATTACGAAAATTGTTCTCTTAATGTCGGGACCAATTTTGAGCTTCTACGGGAAACCACACCCCGTTACCAATAGCGGGGACGAAACTCAGTACAGCAAGTAAAGAGGAAATTAATTTCATAGAGAGTAGAGTTTAAAGGAGTATTCTGTTTTCGTACATTAGCCGTTTTTAGAGGGGCTAAAACCTTTAATCTAGTGCTTTTTCCCTCATGGCATATTCTCTTGTAATGGCGATGATGGCCGATCTAAATGTACTATAGCGCTTTTCACGTTACTGAGGTATCGACAAGTTGGATATTCTGGTTTCTGTCTGGAATTAATTTCTAGCTTTCTTCAGCCATTCCTAATATTTCTTGATAAAGAATTGGGCTAATTCTTTTGCCTTGACTCAAAAACTGATCTAAAATGGGTTTAACTTCAATAATAATTCCTTTCTTCTTGGCAATTAATAAAAGTCCAATTTTCTTCCTAATTTTTCGTCTATTAAGACTCGATTCGCTTTTAATTCTTCTGCCAAGATAATTGTAGCCGCTTCACCCAAATCTAGTTTAAACTGAATTTGCAATTGTGATAATTGAGCGGGAGATTGAAGGGTAAATACCTCAATCCACTGAGCAGCAGGAACAACCGAAGCAGCCCGATGATTTCCTGTGGTGACTTCATTATAAACTTCTTGGGGAATAATAATTTTGCCAAAGAGTTTTTGGAGTAAGTTAAGTTGACCAACTTTAGCTAACTCACTTAACGGAGTGGTATTAGAGACAATAATCACGCAGGAGAATCTTCCAATAATTGGAGGGTCTCTGTAATTTCTTGTTCTAACTCTTCTCGATTTTGGTCGGGAAAGATGGCAACCCCATATTGACCCATAAGTTCGAGAACTTCTAAACGAGAGATTCCCAATAGCCTGCCGGCTATCCCACTACTAATTTCTCCATGTTTTAACAAAGTCATGATATATGCTATCTTAGCCTGTTCCTCTGCTTGTGAATGGAGAGATTCCGAGATATTAATAGGCAAATCAAATCGTATTGTTATGGTCATACGTCGGGATTATGCAGAAGTTTTTGGCTCTTTTAACTGCCAGATACTAACATTTTATACTAAATCCGTTGAGTAACGCACAGAAAACGGGTTTCTCGGAGAAACCCGTTTTCTGCTCATGCACTCATGCAAAAAGGGGAATAAATAATCAGTCTTTAATAACCAGATTTAGTATTACAACAGATTTGCGCCCGTAGGTTGATTTGATCTATCATTTTTCTAGAGTAAAAACAGACGGTTCTTCCTTACTTGGTATAGTTCGATAGGGTGGCATAAATCGACTAAATTCTTATCTGGCAAGAGATTTAATTGATTAGTTCCCTCTAGATCGAAAACAATTGATAAAAATCGCCAAATGCCTTTCTCTATAAGGGTTTCATCCCTTATAACCTCCGTCCATTGCATAACACAAACCGAAGAACCTTATTTAGGGTTTGCGGCAAAAAGCTTTTCGGTGGTGGCAGGGTGTGGGGTAGTGGAGCATTTGGCTGAAATTTCCCTAAACCCCTAAATCCCTATCACCCTATCTCCCGACTTCTGAATTCTGTCTGTGCGAGAGATTAACTTGCTTGGGAGGAGACAAAACCCGATAACTCGCGAAAACGGATTTCATCGCGGTGGGGATCAGAGCGACTAACTTGCACTTGAAAGCGATCGCCTAAAGATACCGATCGCTCAAAACGATGGGGTAATTCTAACCCCAATTCCTCCAATAAAATCAAGCCTAAATTTTCCTCTTCCCGCAGCCAGCGTAAAACCAAAGCTTGCCAGACTTGATCTCCCTGTCGTCGCAAAAATTCCAAACTCCAATAACGATTAGTTTGTCGTTCCACCGAGGTGGCCTCTTGGGCCGAACTAGCGACACTATAGAGAATTTCCTGCATTCTATCCCGGGTAAAAGGCAGTTGATCGCCCCGAAGATGGGCTTTTAGTTGAAAATGGGTCAAAAGGTCAGTATAACGGCGAATTGGCGAAGTTACTTGGGAATAGGTATTCAATCCCAGACTAGCATGACGGTTAGGAATCGTCGTCATCTCACTGCGCGGCATACAGCGACGCAAGGCACAGGAACGCACCGGGCCCGCAGGTAGTAAAATTAACTCCTCATCGGGGGGTAATTCCGGTTGTGGTTGTCCGCGGAAAGGCACGGGGATCTCGTGTTCTTGACAGTAGCGACCGGCGATTTCTCCAGCTAAAATCATCATTTCCGCTACTAATTGCCGAGATGGGGACACTTCCTGCAATTCTATGATAATTTCGTCGTTAGCCTTCACCTTAATGGATGATTCTGGCATTTGGATGTTAATCGATCCCTGAGATTTGCGCCATGCGTGGCGTTGTTTTGCCCAACGGTTGAGAATCTTCACTTCCGGTTCATGCTGCAGATCCAGATGTAACATTTCGTCCACATCTTCGTAGGTGAGGCGATAGGTAGGTTTAATTGTACTAGGATGAATCCGATAATCGGCGATCGCCCCCGTTTCATCGAGGATTACCCCAAAACTCAATGCGGGACAAAGTTTACCCTGTACCAAACTCATTGGACCGGCGGCCAACTCTAGGGGAAACATGGGAACCATTCCCGTGGGAAGATAAAGACTGGTACTGCGACGACGTGCTTCTAGGTCTAATTCATCATCGGGAAGCACTAAACGGCTAGGATCGGCAATATGAATCCAGAGACGATGACCACCATCCGCGAGCATTTCCACCGATAATCCGTCATCGATTTCCTCGGTACTTTCATCGTCGATGGTATAAATTTTTTGGTGGGTTAAATCGAGACGATTGTTGACATCCGCATCCGCAGGGGGATTGAGTAAATTAAGACGCGCCACATCAAGTACCTTTTTCGAGAATTGAACGGGGTAGGAACTGCGTCGCAGGAAAAGGTTTTCGTGACTACTCCACCATTTCAAATCGACTAACAATTCAAAAGCGGCCTCGGGGGTTTGGGAACGGCCCAGCAGCGAGAGTATGTCCATGGCTGCTGGATATTTTTGTTCGGGTTGGAGGATAAATTTTTCTAGAGATTCCAGACGAATTCGATCGCTTTCTGACCATTCTACCGTTTCACCGGCCAGGGACTGTTGGAGACGTTGGAGAAATTGGCTTTTTTCCCGTTGACGCTGTTGTTCCACCTCTAGCTGGTGTTTGATTTCCTCTACCTGATTTTCCGAGCGGGCCTCGTAACCATCCCCTTTATTTTTAAAATAAACTTTATCATCACTCAAGAGACAATGGGCTGCATAGCAAAACTGGGGACCGCGATCGGAAAAGAGGATCTCGGCCATGGTTTCGGGAGTGACTAACTGATTTTCCCCGGCTAATAATTCCCAGGCCACTTCTAAACCACTAGGATCTAGATAGGGTTGGACTTCCCGCAGAAAATTGCCAATCTCCTTATGGTTGGATGGACCTGCTTTAATAATGTAATCGAAGCGTTGGGGACGCAGTTTATGCGGGTTTCCCCCTTGATCGATGACGATCCAATCTTTTTTACCTTCTGGGCGATCGATCACCCCTAAGCGCCTTTCTCCTTGGACTCGAAATTCTACCAGCGTTCCCTTTTCCACTGCTTCCCCTTACTGCCTATCTATTTTGTCTATTTTCTATCATCCTCGATCGATTACTCGATCGGCAAGAGCAATCATCAATCCCCACCCACTAGATAGGTATAACGTCGCAAACTGCGTTCATAATCCTGTAGTAGTAATTGGGATTCTTCCACCGTCATGCGATTTTCCTGCAAAGCTTGTTCACAACGAAGACGAATTCTTTCTAACAGGTCTTCCGCAGAATACTGCACATAACCTAATACTTCCGTGATCGTATCTCCTTTGACTAGATACTCGATATCGTATCCCTTGGGACTCATCTGAATATGTACCACATTAGTATCGCCAAAAAGATTATGTAAATTGCCCATAATCTCTTGATAAGCACCCACCAAAAACATTCCTAGATAATAGGGTTCTGGAGAATGTTTCCCGTTTTTGTACTCCAAAGGATGCAATTCTAAAACTGATTTTACGTCCCCGCGCAAATCGATAAACTGAGCAATTTTCCCATCACTATCACAGGTTAAATCGGCGAGAATTCCCCTTTGAGTAGGTTCTCGATCGAGACGATGGATCGGCATAATTGGGAATAGTTGATCGATCGCCCAACTATCGGGAACTGATTGAAAAACCGAGAGATTGGCATAATAAATTGAGGCCATAATTTGCTCTAAGTCTTCCAAGTCATCGGGAACATAATCCTCTTGTCGGGCCACTTGCAGAATTTTGTGACAACAAGCCCAGTACAATTGTTCGGCTCTAGCTCGTTCTTTGAGACTGAGATAACCGAAATTAAACAGACTAATCGCCTCCTCTTTGAACTGTCCCGCATCGTGATAAGCTTCCTGATAATTGCGCTCATCGATACCCGTATAGGTTTCCCAGAGATTACGGAGGATAAGATGTTCTTTCCCATTGCAGGGATCGGGAGGACTTTGGGGAACCTCGCTACTTCCCAAGATATCAAAGACTAACACCGATTGATGAGAAGCGATCGCCCGGCCACTTTCACTGATGAGAATTGGGGGTGAAATCTGGGCATCCTCACAAGCTTCCTTGACCTCGGCCACGATATCATTGGCATAATTCTGCATATTGTAGTTTTTCGAGGCATAGAAGTTAGTTTTTGAGCCATCGTAATCGACCCCTAAACCACCCCCCACATCGAGATAGGTCATATTTGCCCCTAATTTCGCTAATTCCACATAAATCTGACTAGCTTCGCGAATGGCATCCTTAATGACGCTAATAGCGGAGATTTGCGACCCAATATGATAGTGTAGCAGTTGCAGACAATCTAACATCCCCGCTTGTTCTAATTCCGTCACCACCGTTAAGATTTCCGGGACGGTTAAACCGAATTTTGCCCGGTCTCCCGTGGAACATCCCCAACGGCCCACCCCTTTTGTCCCCAGTTTCGCGCGCACTCCCAAATGTGGGGCAATTCCTAACTGACGACTGACGCGCAGGGTTAAATATAATTCTTCCAATTGTTCGATGACAATCAAAGGCCGATGACCGAGACGAGTGGTCAACAGGGCAGTTTCCAGGTATTCTTTGTCCTTATAGCCGTTACAAATTAGCAATGGTTGTGTTTTGTCATTTTTGCCGCTTAAGACAGGTTCTAGGGTAGCTAAAGCAATCATTAGCTCAGGTTTTGAACCAGCCTCCAACCCAAATTGATAGGGTTTACCAAAACGCACTAAAGACTCGACGATGTGACGGTGTTGATTGCACTTGATCGGATAGACACCGCGATAGACATTGGGATAATTATAACGGGCGATCGCTCGGTTAAAACAGGCATTCAGGCGCTCGATCCGGTCTTCCAAAATATCACTAAACCGAATTAGCAAAGGTAAACCGATATTTCGCCGCTTAATCGCCGAAACTAACTCGTATAAGTCCAAAGAACCGCCCCTTTCTCCCTGGGGCGAAACGGTAATATTTCCTGCGGCATTGATCGAGAAATAGGGTTCTCCCCAGCCTTGGATGCGATAGAGATTTTCGCTATCTTCGATCGACCAATGTTTGACGGGGGCAACTTTTTCGAGGTTGTTACCGTCAGAAGGGGTCAGATCAAGTTGAGATAATTGCTTTTCTAGTTTCTTAAGTTGAGTTTTACCCGCCATTGTCTATCGATCGCTCCGTGTGAGACTCCGATCTTCTATCTTAAGTCAGACTTCCTGTCTGCGACCAAGATTCCGATCGTGATAGAATCTATTAGCCATCAGGAGGCAAAAGGCAAGGGGCCGCTTTGTACACCCTAAACCCCACCCCCCAATCTCCCCATTCCCCCATCACCCCAACACCCTTCTACCAAAAATTTTATAGTGAACCGCTTATGAAATTATTAGACTCAAAAGGACGTTTATTCGGTAAATTTAGCTTGCTTGATATCGGAGCAGCCTTAGTAATTTTATTGACAATTATCGGTATTTTTGTTGTACCGGGGACAAGTGGTAAAAGTACGATCGCTCAAGTTACCAAAGAACCCATAGAAGTGGATGTTATTGTCCGGGGTTTAAGTGTTCTCAATCCCAACGCATTGATTAATCAATTCAATACCGAGAAGAAAACTAATATTGTTATTCGTAATCAACCGGCCGGTCAAGTGGATATAAAAAATGTTAAAGCTTTATCGAGAAATGTCTTAGTTCCGCAGCCGGATGGTAGTGTAAAAGTCCTACCCGATCCCCGCACAGAAAACTATTCTCAAGATATGATTATGACTCTCAGTGGTCAAGCGGAAGTGACTGATACTGGTGCGGTTGTTGGCGGTCAAAAGGTGAAAATTGGCACTTTAATCGAGTTGGAAGGAGATAATTATAATTTCAACACCAGTGTTATCGATGTCCGTTTACCAAAAAGGTCTTAATCAGTGATCAGTGAGCAGTAAACAGTGACCAGTAATCAGTGAAAAGACAGTAGGAAACTTCTATTTAATAACACTGCTCACTTGAAAACTCAAATCTGATAACTGATAACTGATAACTGATAACTGATAAGGGGATTAACTGCTATTTATACACCGCCTTTAGCTCGTTTGATCGAGCAGTTACAAAAATTACCCGGAGTGGGACCCAAAAGCGCCCAACGTCTAGCCCTGTATATTCTCAAACGACCGGAACAAGATGCGATCGAATTGGCCCAGGCGATCGTAGCAGCCAAAAAACAAGTAGGATTATGTCAGGTTTGTTTTCATCTTTCGGCCGAACCGATCTGCGAAATTTGCCGCAATCCTAACCGAGAAACGGGGACTATCTGTGTGGTAGCTGACTCCAGAGATGTGATTGCTTTGGAGAAAACAAGGGAATATTCGGGTAAATATCACGTTTTAGGGGGTGTTATCTCACCTATGGATGGGATTGGACCGGATCAATTAAATATACAGTCTTTAGTCACCAGAGTCAGCCAGAAAAAAATTCAGGAAGTTATCTTAGCTATCAGTCCCAGTGTCGAAGGGGAAACCACGACTTTGTATATCGGGGGTTTACTGAAACCCTTCACTAAAGTTACCCGTATCGCTTTCGGGTTGCCCATGGGTGGTGATCTAGAATACGCTGATGAAGTAACCCTAGCGAGAGCTTTAGAAGGTCGTCGGGAATTGTAAAATCTCGCCAAGGTTGGGATTAAGTAGGGTTTGCTGAATAAATGTGAAATGTAGGCAAGGTAAGGGTTTTGTGGCTTTTCTCGTGAAACAGGTGCAAGATTTTGAAAGAATCGTGCTTCAACACCTTGCGTCTTCATCGGCCCGTGTCCTGTAGGGGCGAAGCATTCGGGCAATAACCTATCGGTGAAACGTAGATTTTCTATCCGAATGCTTCGCCCGTACTTTTTGCCGCAAACCCTAAGTAGGGAGGCACAATTATTTGTAGGATGGGTTAGCGGTAGCGTAACATGAGCGGGCGTTGGGTTTCATGCTTCAACCCAACCTACGTTCATCT
>NZ_JAPZSR010000277.1:0-1206 GCF_027531875.1 Microcystis sp. LE19-84.1B
ATATTAATCATACTTACCCCGATGATATTGATATTCTTTTAGTCGGACCGCAAGGACAAACAGTAATTTTAATGTCCGATGTGGGGGGAAGTACGGATTTATCGGGAATTAACCTCACTTTTGACGATAATGCCGTTAATTATCTCCTTGATGAAACTGCGATCGCCAGTGGAACCTATAAACCGACAAATATTGGAACCGGAGATATATTTGGTACACCCGCACCAACCGGAACTTATGGCAGTAGTTTATCAGTTTTCAATGGGAGTAATGCTAATGGTACATGGAGACTATTTGTAATTGATGATGCTAGTGGTGATTTTGGTAGTATTGATGGGGGGTGGAGTCTAAATATTACCACAACGGACAGTTCTGGAACTCCCGTCGGTCAAGCCACCAATACCTTTAATATTTCTCCCGACGTTGATGTCATTGTCAACCGTACAGGGGGTGTAACGGATACTACTCAAACCGGGATTGATGTAGAAGGTAACGCTTTTATTTCCCAGTCTTTTGCCACATTTTCCGATAGTCTTAATGGTAATGGCCTACCAGATGCAGGATTTTTCGCTGCGAATAGTTATCACCCAAGCATTCAACTGGGGTACAGTAACAGTGATAATGGTAATAATGCGCGTTTAATTACCACTTCAACGGGGAGTTTTACGGTTAATATTCCTAGTGGTCAATATCGTGCTATTCATTTAGCTGTCACCTCTACAGAAGCGAGTAGTAATCTCCGACTCATCTTAAACTATACTGATGGGACTAGCGAAACCACCACGACTCGCACTATTCCCGATTGGTTTAATGAGATTACCGAGTCTAAGGATCTCTATTATCTGATAGATGGGTTAGATCGAGCTAGAGCAGATGGAACAACTTTCCAAAATTTTAATGATCCGGCTTTATTTGGGGTAAGATTTCTAGTTAATAGTGCCAAGAGGCTTCAGAGTTTTACGGTAGAAAAAACAGCTTCTAGCGGTAGGTTAGTGGTTTTTGGAGCAACAGGGGTGTTTAATACTTCCCCCTCCGGTAATTTAACCATTACAGGTACAGTCACAGAAAACCAAACCCTAACCGCTAATAATAACCTAGCGGATGCTGATGGTTTAGGAACCCTAAATTATCAATGGCAACAATCGACCGATGGGACAAATTGGACTAATATTAGTGGTGCTACTAATACTACCCTAAGTTTAGGGG
>NZ_JAPZSR010000253.1:0-5979 GCF_027531875.1 Microcystis sp. LE19-84.1B
ACGGTTTCTGCTGCTAAAGTTTGCCAACCTGGGTAGATATTTGTGGTAATTTGAGTCCCCCCATTTTTGATGGCGATGGGGTTATTATTACCAATTTGAGCATAAAGTTTATTAGTCGCGTCTTTGACTAATTTGGTGTTACCGAAGGTTTCGATTGGGGTGACACTGATATCATCATTGGTAATTGTTCCCGTAACTGGAGTGGTAGTCCCAACTGCATATCCTGTCCCAGAAGCGAGGGTTAAAATGACTGTTTCATCGGGTTCAACTGTGGTATCAGCAGTGGGGTCAACAGTTACCGTCGCGGTCGCTGAATTAGCAGCAAAGGTGACACTGGTGGGAATAGAAGCGTAATCGGTTCCATTGGTTGCTGTCCCACCAATAATATAGTTAACCGTTAAAGGATTAGTTGTTACTCCGCTACGAGTGAAGGTATAGACTAAGTTAGTTGTCCCATCTTCTGTCACACTACTGGGAGCAACCGCAAGAGTAATACTAGGGAAATCATCATTGGTAATTGTTCCCGTCACTGGAGTGGTAGTCCCAACTGTATAATCTGTCCCAGAAGCGAGGGTTAAAATGACTGTTTCATCACTTTCAACTGTGGTATCAGCAGTGGGGTCAACAGTTACAGTCGCGGTCGCTGAATTAGCGGCAAAGGTGACACTGGTGGGAATAGAAGCGTAATCGGTTCCATTGGTTGCTGTCCCCCCAACTGTATAGTTAACCGTTAAAGCATTACTTGTTACTCCACTACGAGTGAAGGTATAAATGAGATTGGTTGTTCCGTCTTCTGTCACACTTGCGGGGGAAACTGCTAGGGTGATACTGGTATCATCATTGGTAATTGTTCCCGTAACTGGAGTGGTAGTCCCAACTGCATATCCTGTCCCAGAAGCGAGGGTTAAAATAACGGTTTCGTTACTTTCTACTATTGTGTCAGCAGTGGGGTCTATTGTGACTTTAGCAGTGGTTGAACCAGCAGCAAAGGTGACACTGGTGGGGATAGAAGTGTAATCGGTTCCATTGGTTGCTGTCCCTTCAACTGTATAGTTGACAGTTAAAGCATCAGTGGTTACTCCACTACGAGTGAAGGTATAAATGAGATTAGCTGTCCCATCTTCAGTAACACTACTAGGAGAAACTGCAAGAGTAACAGTTTGTGAACTGGTAAACTGACTCACATCAATAATCTGCAATCCGCCTTCACGCGCAGCTACATAAGCATAACTACCGACTACTTTCACATCAAAAGCATAGTCATAGTCGTTTTTATAATTACCTTTGATAGTGGGATTAGTAGGGTTGCTGATGTCGATGATTTGCAGTCCACCTCCTCCAGCAGCTAGATATGCGTAATTCCCTACTACTTGCACATCAGTAGCCTCGCCGGAACTATAATAATTGCCTTTTAATATGGGGTTGGTGGGATTGCTGATGTCGATGATTTGCAGTCCTGAATCACGAGCAGCTACATAAGCATAATTTCCCACTACTTCCACATCCCTAGCATTGCCGGAAGTATTATAAATGCCTTTTAATATGGGGTTGGTAGGATTGCTGATGTCGATGATTTGCAGTCCTGAAAAATAATCAGCTATATAAGCATAATTTCCTACTACCTGTACACCATCAGCAAAACCAGAACTATCATCATAACTGCCTTTTAATGTGGGGTTGGTGGGATTGCTGATGTCGATGATTTGCAGTAATGAATTCCCATTAGCCAAATATGCGTAATTCCCCACTACTTGCACATCAACGACTGCACTAAAATTGTCATAATTACCGATGAAAGTGGGGTTAGTGGGGTCACTGATGTTGATAATTTGTAGTCCTGAACTCCCATCAGCTAGATATGCGTAATTCCCCACTACTTCCACATCCCAAGCGCCGTCAGTATCATAATTGCCTTTGAGAATGGGGTTAGTGGGGTTACTGATGTCGATGATTTGCAGTCCTGAATCATAATCAGCCAAATATGCGTAATTTCCCACTACTTCCACACCAAAAGCCCATCCAGGAGTATCATATTTGCTGATGAAAGTGGGGGTAGGGGGGTTGATATCGTCATTAATTGTTCCCGTCACTGTGGTGGTCGTCCCCACTGTATAACCAGTCCCCGAAGCGAGGGTTAAAGTTACAGTTTCATCCGGGTCAGCTATATTATCTACTGTCGGGTCAATTGTTACGGTAGCATTATTAGCATTAGCGGCGAAAGTAACTGTCCCTGTTGTCCCATTAAAACTCGCTGCACCGGTTTGGGTATAGTCTGTATTAAAGGTAGCTGTACCCCCAACTGTATAGTTAACTGTCAAAGCATTAGTTGTTACACCGTCGCGGTAGAAGAAGTAAGCTAAGTTGGTTGTCCCATCTTCGGTGACAAGACTAGGAGAAACCTGAAGAGTAACACGGGTATCATCATTGAGAATCGTTCCCGTCACTGGAGTAGTTGTTCCAACTGTATAGTCAGTCCCAGAAGTGAGGGTTAAGCTGACGGTTTCGTCATCTTCAACTGTGGTATCTGCTGTGGGGTCAATTGTTACAGTTGCAGTCGCAGAATTAGCAGCAAAAGTCACTGTTCCTGTTTCATTTGAGTAATTTGGGAAACTGGCTGCACCAGTTTGACTGTAATCTGTGTTAAAGATGGCTGTTTTCCACGAGTCTGTATCATCGACTGTTTTAAAATTGACCGTCAAAGGATTGGTTGTGTCTCCTGTGCGGGTGAAAGTGTAAACTAAATTAGTTGTTCCATCTTCAGTAACACTGGTGGTGGAAACTGCTAAGGTGACACTTGGTAAAGGCGATGGGTTATTGAAGTCGCTCACATCAATAATTTGCAGTCCTGAATACCCATCAGCTACATAAGCGTAATTGCCGACTATTTGCACACCCTCAGCATAGCCAGTAATATAATTATCCACAAGGGTAGGAGCGGCTGGATTGCTGATGTCGATAATTTGCAGTCCTGACCCATCAGCTACATAAGCATAGTTGCCTACTATTTGCACATCCTTAGCATAGCTAGCATCATAATTACCCACAAGAGTGGGAGCGGCTGGGTTGCTAATATCGATGATTTGCAGTCCTGAATCATAATCAGCTACATAAGCATAGTCACCGACTATTTCCACATCAAAAGCAATGCCAGAAGTATCATAATTACCTTTTAAAATTGGAACAAAGCCGAACATAAAGTCGTAGTTGCTGATGTCGAGGATTTGCAGTCCTGAATCACCAGCAGCTACATAAGCGTAGTTGCCGACTACTTGTACATCAAGAAACCCACTATCATTATAATCATAATAGCCGCCGCTGAAAGTGGGATTACTAGGGTTACTGATGTCGATGATTTGCAGTCCTGAACTCCCAGCTACATAAGCATAGTTACCGACTACTTCGACACCATCAGCATAACCAGAAGTATCATAATTACCCTTGAGAGTGGGGGTTGTCGGATTGCTAATGTCGATAATTTGCAGTCCGTAATAATCATTAGCTACATAAGCGTAGTTACCGACTATTTGTACATTCCAAGCCCAGCCAGGAGTATCATAATTACCCTTGAGAGTGGGGTTAGTAGGGTTGCTAATATCGATGATTTGTAGTCGTCCTGAACTACCATCTACAACATAAGCGTAATTCCCGACTACTTCGACACCATCAGCATAATCAGAAGTATCATAATTACCCACAAGAGTGGGAGTATCTGGGTTGCTGATGTTGATGATTTGCAGTCCTGAAGCCCAATCAGCCACATAAGCGTAGTTGCCGACTATTTCCACACCATAAGCCGAGCCAGAAGTATCATAATTACCTACAAGAGTAGGAGCGGCTGGGTTGCTGATGTCGATGATTTGTAGTCCTGAATTCCCATCAGATACATAAGCATAGTTACCGACTACTTGCACACCAGTAGCAGCGTCAGGAGTATTATAATTACCCTTGAGAGTGGGGTTAGTAGGGTTGCTAATATCGATGATTTGCAGTCCTGAAGTCCAATCAGCTACATAAGCATAGTTGCCGACTATTTGCACACCCCAAGCCCTGCCAGGAGTATCATAATTACCCACAAGAGTGGGTGCGGCTGGGTTGCTGATGTTCATGATTTGCAGTCCTCTACTATCAGAGGCCATATAAGCGTAGTTACCGACTACTTCCACATCATCAGCAAAAACGCCATAATAACGGCTCTTGAGAGTAGGTGTTGTCGGATTGCTAATGTCCATGATGTACAGTCCTAGCCCATCAGCTACATAAGCGTAATTCCCCACTACTTCCACAGCCAAAGTCTGGATAAAAGGGATATCAGTATCGGCCTGATAATTACTTTTCAGAATAGGGTTAGTGGGGTTGCTGATGTCGATGATGTACAGTCCTGACCAAAACTCAGCTACATAAGCGTAGTTCCCGACTATTTTCACATCCCGAGCATAGCCAGAAGTATTAGCATAATTGCCGACGAAAGTTGGAACAGAGTTACTAATATCAATAATTTCTAATGTATCCCCCACCGCGTAGGCGTAGTTACCTACTACTGTCACCGCATTGGCAAAGCTTAAACGATCCCACCTTCCAACTAAAGAAAGAGCAAATACTCCCTCATAAGTCGCTAAAGTCTCCCCATCAAACGCCAAAGAAATATTCAAATCTTGCTCACTTTCAGCGGGAGAAACCATTACCTCTAACTCCCAATTTCCTCCTCCTCGACTACTTCCTGTAGGTGTCGCTGAAGCCATCACCGTCGCACCCGTCAACTGATGCAACTTCTCAATAAATTCTTCTCCTGCATCTCCCGCCGCGACCTGACAACCGTACAGTAGAATATGATGAATATTTGCCCAATTCTGTAACTGTTGGCGGTAATCGTAAATATTTGTTAAATTGAGTTGACAATTCCCTAAATATAAGCATCCCGGCGCACCATGGGAAACGAGGTGAATGGTGGTAATCTGGGGATTTTGTTGTAAAAAAGCGGATATTTGTTCGATTCCGTCTTGATTGGCAGAGAGAATAACGGTGGCGACTTCTGGAATTACTCCAGCTTGGAGGGTTTGATAATCGGTAATACCAGCATCGAGGAAAACTACGGTAGCGGTTAAACCCTGATTTCTCGCACTATTCACCTGATTAGCTTGACTCAAGCCATCAGATTGAGCAAAATTAAACAAAACATCTTCAACAGCAGGAAGGCTCGGCAAAAGAGTGGGAGTCATGACGTTGACCTAGAAAGATTACTACGGCTATTTTATGCAAAGAATCCTGAATCTTTCAAGATACCTGTAACAGAAATTAACATTTATTACAAGAAACCGGGTTTCTCAAAGGAACAAGAAAACGGGTTTCTCAAAGAAAGCGGGTTTCTCAAAGAGGTTCTCGCAGAAACCCGTTTTCTGCAATTTAGAAAACGGGTTTCTCAAAGAGTTTCTCAAAGAAACCCGTTTTCTAGATATTGATTTTAGCCAAAGACTGCTTAAATTCTGCGAGAGAATTAGCAGTAGCTGCTAATTTTAGTAGCTCTTCTAAGATGGTAGGGTTAGTCATTTTGCCGATTATCTCTTCAATTTCTGAAGAAATTTGTCCAAACCGCACAGTTAAAACTGTTTTTATGTCATCGCGGCTTTTTTCTAACGCGCCAATTTCCTTACCAATTTCCTTACCAATTTCCTTGCCAATTTCCTTGCCAATTTCCTTGCCAATTTCCTTACCCTGTTCTATTCCTCGTAACTCCATATTACTAATTAAAGGCATGGTTCTTTCCTCCTCAAATTGTTTAATTTTACTCTCTAAACTTGACTGCAATTCGAGGGACAAAGTCATCATATTGTCGATGATTTCAAACAGTTTACTAAGTAAGGTAGGTATTACCCACACTACTTATTTATGATGATACTAAAAGACTTCCTACACTCCTCAAAAGAATTTACTATAAGTGCGGCTTTTAACATCTCTTCTAAAACCGAAATAACTGAAGCATCA
>NZ_JAPZSR010000186.1:0-1828 GCF_027531875.1 Microcystis sp. LE19-84.1B
TACAGCTACATCAAATGTTCCAAAAAAATATAGAAGAGCTAATGCAAATTAGCCGCTATCGGTTGAAGGATTACATCAAAGGACAAAGAGCTATATCGCTTGCCCTATCTACCTTCTAGCTCGCTTGTCCCCCTCTCAGCATCTAAATACATAGCATGATGAGGATCTGAACTACGTAGAAGGATATTAGTATCTACCAAATAAGACATTTAACCCCGTTCTCCATAGATACTTTCTCGGCTAATATCTTGATCAGATAATTGAGGAAAATTCTTATCTCTATGACTTTCTGCCCATTCTTCAAAAGCTTTTATCCATTCTTCAGGGGTAGCCGTTTGACAAAAAGATAATTCTTGATGGTCTTTTATTGCTTCTATTGCTCTATTAGATGTTAATTCTCTTTCTAGTTGTTGTTTTTCTTCTTCAGAAAGGGATCTAATAATTTGTGCTAAAGTTTTAACCAGTTGGTTGTTCATATCCGTTAATGCTTAAATATTTTTTATGTATAATAACCTATTATAGCGTTTCTCATATCAGAGAAGTACAATTCAACCCTGTCCCCTGACTTCAAGGAAGATTTAGGGTTCTCTTATTCTTTGTGTGATAAGTTTAACTTATATAGTAGCGATCGATCTTTGTGTCCTTTGTGTCTCTGTGGTTCGTTCCACTCACTGCCCCAAGACTGTATCTTAGAATATATTATTTTGCCCACCAAACCGGGGAGAGCCGATTTAGACGAAAAACCTCATAAATATAGTTACATACAGGTTATCTGGTCATGAACAAAACTGCATCCGACATCAAACTCGACGAGCGCAACGGGGTCGAAAAGCCCTTACTTGATCAACTGTACGGTTTAGATTGGGAAATATTGGATTTAGACAAAAAACAAAAGCCACAGGATACTTTTAGGGAAAGCTTTACCGAGGTGGTGATGCTGCCAGTGCTGCGAGAACAGCTTACAATCATCAACCCCTGGCTAGAAACCGATCAAATAGAAGAAGCGATCAAACAACTCACCGCCAACTTCCCCAGCACCAACCTACTGGAAAATAACCGCCACGTCTTTAAACTGCTTCAGGAGAATACCAGCGTCTCAGAGAACCGTAAAACAGGCGAAAAAAGCCCCACCGTCAGGTTTATCGACTTTAACCACCCAACAAACAACCGCTTTATCGCCGTTTGCCAGTTTAAGGTGCGGATTCTAGGCACAGAAAACCACATCATCCCCGATATTGTCCTCTTTCTCAATGGGCTGCCAGTGGTCGTCATTGAATGTAAATCCCCCAAAGTCACAGAACCCATTGCCGGGGCGATCGAGCAACTCCTCCGCTACAGCGAACAGCGCGGCGCTAAGGGCGAGGGCAATACCAGCCTCTTCTTCTATAACCAGTTTGTCGTGGCTACCTGCCGCAATCAGGCAAAATTTGGCACTATTACCACCCACACCGAAAAATACTTCTTCCGTTGGGCTGACCCCTATCCCCGCACCCTAGAACAACTAGAACACGGCATTAGCTCCCCCAACGACCAGCAGCGACTGGTGGCGGGAATGTTCGCCCCCGATAACCTCCTAGAGATTATTCGCAACTTCACCCTTTTCTCCGTCAACAACAAGGGAGAAACCATCAAAATCGTCGGGCGTTACCAGCAGTTTCGTGCCGTCAAGAAAGCCGTGCAGCGCCTCCTATACTTTAGACGTTCATAATCTGAGATTTATTAAACTTCTGAAATCGTAGAGTGAGCAAGGAATCCAGTTCTTTTTTATGTTTCAGGTGGGCATCATTCAGACATTCATAAATAGCTGAAGAAAAGTCAGAAAAGTTTT
>NZ_JAPZSR010000190.1:0-1309 GCF_027531875.1 Microcystis sp. LE19-84.1B
TGCCAGAACTGAAGATTTACCCCTATCTTTTGCTCAACAGAGAATGTGGTTTCTCTATCAGATGGATCAGCAAAATTCGGCTTATAATGAAGCTCTAACCATCCGTTTAACGGGACGCTTAAACATTGATATTTTAGAGCAAACGATTAATGCTATTATTCAACGCCATGAGAGCTTACGGACAACCTTTCCAATGGTTGAAGGAAAACCTATTCAAAAAATTGCTCCATCTCTAAAGATTAAATTATTAGTTATTAACTTAAAAGATATTTCCCAAGATCAAATTGATAAACAGATTATTGAAGAACTACAAAAACCCTTTGATTTAACTCAAGCTCCCTTATTACGATCTACTCTGTTTGATCTGGGGTATGAAAATTATATTTTAGTTAACGTTTTCCATCATATTATTATCGATGGTTGGTCAAAGGGCATTTTATTTAAAGAATTATCTGAATTTTATCAAGCATTTTTATCTAATTCAACCGTAGATTTACCCGAATTAGCCATACAATATGCAGATTTTGCGGTATGGCAAAGACAATGGTTACAAGGTGAAATCTTAGAAAATCAGTTAAATTATTGGAAAAAACAATTAACGGCTGCTCCTCCTTTATTAGAACTTCCAACCGATAAACCCCGTCCAGCTACTCCCAATTTTCGAGGTCATAGTATCTCGTTTCAAATTAACTCAGAACTCACCGAAAAACTGAAACTGTTGAGCCAAAAGTCGGGGGGAACCTTATTTATGACCTTACTGGCTGCTTTAAACACTTTACTCTTCCGTTATAGTGGTCAAGATGATATTTTAATCGGGACACCCACCGCCAACAGAAACCGACAAGAAATTGAACCTTTGATTGGTTTTTTTGTCAATACTTTAGTGCTGCGGAATTCCCTAGAAGGAAATCCGACTTTTTCGGGATTATTACAGCAAGCTCGCAATGTTGTTTTAGAAGCGTATGCTAATCAAGATGTCCCCTTTGAGCAAGTGGTTGATGGGTTAGAAATCGAACGAAGTTTAAGTTATAATCCCTTATTTCATGTCATGTTTGCGATGCAAAATGCCCCCCTCAATGCTTTAGAATTACCTGATTTAAAGGCTCAATATCTAGCCGTTGAAAACCAGAGAATTAAATTTGATCTCAGCTTAGTTTTAGAAGAAATCGAAACCGAAAAAGGAGCTTATTTAGAAGGTTTTTGGGAATATGATAGCGACCTATTTACCCCTGAAAGAATCACCCGCATGGTGGGTCATTTCCAAACTTTATTAAAAGGAATTGTAGCCAATCCTCAGCAAACCGTCGGG